>JACPVY010000655.1 GCA_016197345.1 Burkholderiales bacterium | reverse complement strand
GCCTCTCGTTCCCGCCGCGTTGGCCGCGATCGCGACCGTCCGACCCGGGCAATTGGTTCGTGTTGAGGCATAACCGTGCGCTGCGGGTGAGATTCCCTATGACCCCTCAGTAGTGATGTCGCTAGCGGTGAAATGGATGGCGTCATTGGCGCTGCAATTGCGCCAGAACGTCTGCAATATGCGGTATTCCCCACCGATGCCAATGGCAAAGAGCGCAAAACCGCCGCCATGTATGCCGATCATTTCAATCTTTATGTGCGCAAAGACAGCAATATCAGTTGGGATGGGCAAGCCTTTAGCAACTTAAACGGCAGCGTTGCCGCCCAAGCGGGCTTTGTCGTTGTTGCGCAATTGCAGCGTCTTGGCGTAAAGGTCAATGAGCGCAGTAAAAGTGCCGAAAATGGCTTGCGCCTGCTCAGCATGGGAGAAGTCGATGCCGCGGTCTTACAAGGAATGCAAGCGGTGCAGCTACAGCGCAAAGATCCACGTTTTCGCGATCACATCAAACTATTGCCACAACCATTTGCTTCGCTGCCGTTGTATTTAATGATCAGCAAAAACACCTATAAAAAAGATCCCAAACGTATCACCACGATCTGGCAATCGCTCGAAAAAGAACGCAGCTCAGCCGAATACCAAGCGCACGAAAAAGAGGTGATCGCGAATTTACAATAGCGTGCCACGCCACGCATTTGCGACGTCGGCGGCAAATTTTTGTGCTGCGCCCAACGCAATCTTGTATGCCATGTATACTTACGGCTTCCGTCATTGCTGCAAGCTAAGCCGCTTGCACGCACGGAGCGTTTTGCCGATTTTTCATCCACACAGGAAAGCAAGCATGTCTATTATCAATACCCAAGTCAAAGCATTTTCCGCCACCGCTTACCACAATGGCGAATTCGTTTCCATCACGCAAGAAAGTCTGAAAGGCAAATGGTCGGTATTGTTCTTCTATCCGGCAGATTTCACTTTCGTTTGCCCAACCGAACTGGGCGATTTGGCGGATAGCTATGCCAAATTCCAAGAATTGGGCGTGGAAATCTACGGCGTGTCCACCGACAATCATTTCACCCACAAAGCATGGGCAGATTCTTCGCCAACCATTGCGAAAATCAAATACCCACTGGTTGGCGACCCAACTGGCACCCTGACCCGCAATTTCGGTGTGATGATTGAAGAAGAAGGCATGGCATTGCGCGGCACCTTCGTCATCAATCCAGAAGGCCAAATCAAATTGTGCGAAATCCACGACAATGGCATCGGCCGCGATGCAGGCGAATTGTTGCGCAAAGTACAAGCTGCACAATACGTTGCCGCTAACCCAGGCCAAGTGTGCCCAGCACGCTGGACCCCAGGTGCAGCTACCTTGACACCATCGGCAGCTTTGGTCGGTAAAATCTAAGTTGGCTTAAGTGTTTGACAGTAGGGACATGCGTCGGGACAGACCTGATGCATGTCTCTACTCTGCTCGGTTTGCTAGAATGCCCACACATGGTCGGGGTGCCGTCCCGATTGGTCATTTCCCATTTCTTGTGAATGCACAATGCTAGCCTCTCCCGCCCCCGCTTCCCCCCATGCCGCTAATCGCGCCAATGTGATTCCCGCCTATGGTTCCGATGAAAATGGCTTGGTATATGGCTATCTGTTTTTGCCTGAAACGAGCGGACATGCCGTCAATACGACGCAGGCTTTGCAGTGGTTGGCCGACGCAGAGCAGACGCCACACGGCATGCCCAAAGCGTCCGAGGCAGATGGCAAACAGGGCCAAAGCGCGGGTTTTGTCTGGCTACATTTCAATCTAGCCAATGCGACGACGCTGAGCTGGATGCAACAAAATCTCCAATTACCTCCCGAATTTTACGAAACGCTCGTCGATGGCTCGCGCTCGACCCGCGTTGATTTTGCCGATGATCATTTAATCGGCGTCTTAAATGACGTGTTGTTTGATTTTTCTTTTGATCCCTCACAAGTTTCCACCCTCGTGCTATGCGCTGGCCATGATTTGTTATTAATTATTATATTTAGTTTGTTTCTATTACGATATGTAACAACCTCAAACTTTATTT
>JACPVY010000654.1 GCA_016197345.1 Burkholderiales bacterium | reverse complement strand
GGTGTCTTCAATACTGTCACCCAAGTGGATGATGTACACGGCACGCGCCAGCGTTACGCGCTCGGGGCGGAAGCCTATGTCCCGATTTTGAAGCAAATCACTGCGAGCATTGCCGGACGCTATGATCACTATCATTATGCGGGACACACTGATGGCAAATTCACCTACAACGCAGGTTTAGAATTTAGACCAGTACAAGAATTGCTCTTGCGTGGCAATTACGCGACCAGTTTCCGCGCACCTGATATGAATTACATTTTCAAAGCGCGTGGCACGGGATATTACTCTAGCTCGACTGACTATTATCTGTGCCATCAACAAGGTGTGGATTTGAAAGACTGCGACTTTAGCAATTACTCGCCGGGCGCAAACTATGTGCAAATTGGTAGCCCCAATTTGAAATCGGAAAAAGGCAAATCGTATGGCCTAGGCGTAGTCTGGTCACCTAGCCCGCAGTTCGATGTCACGCTCGATTATTGGAATATCAAAATTGACGATATGGTGGTCAATCTCAGTTCCGACCAATTGCTGCACGATGAGCTCGATTGCCGTACTGGCAAGCGTGATATTGCTTCGAGCTTGTGCCTCGATACGATTAACCGCATCAAACGCTTCCCCGCTAATGCGGTGAATCGGCCAGGCGAGATCAATGAAATTTGGGTCAATCCTATCAATGCCGCCTATCAAGCTTCTAGCGGCATCGACGTCAGCGGCAAATATGCGTGGAAGATTGCTGGCTATGGCGATTTTGTGATCAAAGCCAATTACAGCAAGGTCTTGACCAAGCGCTCCAAGCAATTCGCTAGCGATGCTTTATACGACGATTTGGCTGATATGAGTAATACCGATTGGCGTGACAAACTCATCACCAGCTTGAATTGGCAAAAAGGGGACTGGTCTAATACGCTGACGTTAACCCGCTACGGAAAAATCCCGAATGGGGCAGGGGATGCATACCTGTCCCCCACCGTGTTAGCGAACTGGAGCACGGTGTATAAGGCAACGAAAAACCTGACGCTGTCGGTGATTATCAACAATGTGTTTGATAAAGTGAAATTCGACAAAACCGGCGGCTGGCCGAACTACCCTGTAGGCAGCTATTCGCCAATTGGGCGGCAAACTTGGTTGGAGTTGAATTATCAGTTTGGGACATGATGCATGTTGGGGGCGTAGGACGGAATGCATGCATTCCGTCGCTCTGTGCGCGCCCTCGCGCACCATCTCCCATCCATTCGCAGATAATGCTTTAATCGGTATGTCCCATTTGATAAATCCGAGACATCGAGATTCGACGCTGTAGGGCAAAAAATCTATTTACTCGCATTAACGTGAGGGTGGGCGGGTCGCCCACCCTACCATATACATCCCCACCATCACCAAACCCGCACCGAGCAACTGCCAACCCGTAATCACTTCCGCCAAAAACACCACCCCTAGCCCCAGCGTTGAAACCGGGCCTATCATGCCTAATTGCGAAGTGGTTGCGGCACCGATTTTTTTCACCGCAAACATTGTCAGCAGCACGGGTAACACAGTGCAAAAAATCGCATTGACGATCGATAGCCATAGCACTTGCACAGGTTGGTTGAGCATGCTGATTGGCCTTAGGATAAAAAACTGACCGATACAGGCCGCGCTAGAGACGCACATCGCATACGAGACGAGGCGTAGTGTCCCCAAGCGCAAGACCATTTCGCCGGATTGAATTAAATACGCCGCATAGGCAATCGCCGCCCCTAACACGAGGGCCGCACCGAGCGCCACTTGTTGGCCGTCTTTCGCTAGATCGTGCATGAAGACCAACACAATCCCGCTATAGGCGACGAGTAGCGAAGTCCATTCGACGGGTTTAATTTTGCGCTTGAAAAACAGCATGCTCATCAATAGCACAAACGACGGCGTGAGGAACAAAATCAAGCGCTCTAAGCCTGCGCTAATGTATTGCAAGCCAAGAAAATCGAGAAAGCTAGAAAGATAATAGCCCAGCAAACCTAGCGCGAGAATGCGCCAACGGTCACGTTTGCTTAGCGGGGCATTGCTACGTGCTTGCCACAGCGCGATGGCAGCAAAGATGGGCAGTGAAAATAACATGCGAAACGCAATCAGCGTTACCGCATCGACGTGATAGCGATAAATGAGTTTGGCGACAATCGCTTTTGCCGAAAACAAGACTGCGCCAGTAATGGCGAGGCCCATGCCAGTGAGGTGATGCTGACGCTGCTGAGAGGCTTCCACGCGAGGCTTTCAAGCTAAGTTAAAGCATGTTTATAGCATGTTTGCGCAGAACAGGTAGGGCAGGCGCTCGACACTAGGCTGGTTGCAAATCGACTTGGAATAAATTCTTGCCATCAATGTCGTGCAGTGAAACAGTCATGACACGGCTGGTAGCGTCGATTTTGGCGTGGCCGAAAAACTGTAGCAAGGCGCTAGGTGCGCGATTTTGCTTCATATCTGGCGGCACGCTGACAAAACGCACATCGGGGCCAAACGTTTGATCCACTTCATTCGGACCAAAGGTGCCAGCATTGAGTGGCCCGCCAACGAATTCCCAAAACGGCAAAAAATCAGTGAAACGCGCTTTTTCTGGCGTGTAGCGGGTGGCGCTAGCGTAGTGCACATCGGCTGTGACCCACACCAAATTTTGGATGCGATGTTGTTTGACGAAGGAAAGCAAGTTCGCCAATTCCAATTCGCGCCCTAACGGTGCGCCGCCATCACCATTGGCCCATGCTTCGTATGTCCCTTTCGGCACATCCGGGTTCATATCTTGCACGACGAGGGATATTGGCATGTCGCTAGCGATCACTTTCCACGTCGCGCGCGAACGCAACAACTCTTGCTTGAGCCATTGCAATTGCTTGCTGCCCAAAAACGCTGCATCTTGCTCTAGCGTGGTTTGCCGATTCGGCGAATTTTTACCGCGATAGCTGCGTTCATCGAGCATAAAAACGTCGAGCAAGGGGCCGTAGTGAAAGCTGCGGTAAATCTGTTCCGGGTCTTGTAAATTGCGGCGAAACGGGTTGTATTCAAACATCGCCTGGCGCGCAAAAGCGGCTAAGGTGCTAGCGTCACGCTGTTGGTAGCGCTTTTCGGCCTCGCCTATGGTCTGTCCCGGAAACCAATTATTGCGTACTTCATGGTCATCCCATTGCACTAAAAACGGCACTTCAGCGGCAAAGCGGCGTTTGTTTTCATCCAAAAAATTGTAGGCAAAATTGCCGCGAAAATCCGCTAATGTTTGCGCCACTTCAGCCTTCGCAGGCGTGACGATGTTATGCCAAATGCTGCCATCGTCGAGCTTGACTTGTTCTTGCAAAGGGCCATCGGCATAGATTTGATCGCCGCTATGGATGAAAAAATCGGGCTGCATTTTGCGCATCGTTTCATAGATGCGATAGCCACCAAAACGAGGGTTGATGCCAAAGCCTTGCCCGGCTTCATCGCCCGAAAAGCAGAAGCGAATATCGCCACCTTTTGCGGCGGGCATGCGCAAGCTACCCGTAATGGTTTCGCTCACTGCCCCTTTGTTTTGCAAATCTTCAAATTGGATGCGGTAAAACGTCGTTTGCCCGGGACGCAAGCCAGTTAATTCTAGCCTAGCGCTATAGTCGCTGCTTGGTAAGGCGAGCGGGCCAGCAATACGTTTGGATCGTCGGAACGCCGCGTTGTCAGCATATTCCACCATAATGCGCGCCGGGCGGTCGCTACGGCTCCACAACATTGCGCTTTGGCCAGTAACGTCACCGCTCATGACGCCGCAAGGGATGCGCGGACGGGTACTATCGGCGATGATGATGGCCGGTGCGGCAGGTGTGGAACTTGCGCTAGGCGTTTGCGCGAACAAAGAAGTCGGCACACTACCGAGCAAGGCGCTACCGCCTAGGTGTTGTAAGAAACTGCGACGGCGTGGTGAACGTGGCGGTGTCGTCATGTTGAGTGTGTCCCTATCAATGTGCTTATTATTATCGATAATCTTTATGACGGGGTGATTAATACTGAAAAGCTTGAATTTGAGTGGCAAAGCGGGCGGGTGCTGGCTGTCAGTCTGCGGTGTTGCTTGTGGCAAGCGAAAATTTCACCTGCCACAAGTGGGCCAATAAACAAAAAGCGTCAATCAATTCGGCAGCAAAGAGCTTCCCATCAAAAATGCATCGACCGCGCGTGCGCATTGGCGACCTTCACGAATCGCCCACACCACCAGCGATTGCCCGCGCCGCATATCGCCTGCTGCAAACACTTTTGGCACGCTGGTTTGATAAGCGGTATTGCCCTCGGTCGCCGCTTGTGCATTGCCGCGCCCATCTTTCTCAACGCCGAAAGCATCAAGCACTTGCTGCACTGGCGAAACAAAACCCATCGCGAGCAAGACCAAATCGGCTTTCATTTCAAATTCAGAATTCGGCACCTCTTGCATCTTGCCATCTTTCCATTCGACGCGACAGGCGATCAGGCGCTCAACTTTGCCGCCTTTGCCTTCCAAGCGTTTGGTCGCTACTGCCCAATCGCGCTCACAACCTTCTTCATGTGACGACGACGTGCGCAACTTGGTCGGCCAATACGGCCAGACGAGTGGCTTGTTTTCTTGCTCCGGTGGCTGTGGCAGCAATTCAAATTGCGTCACGCTCGCAGCGCCATGGCGATTCGAGGTGCCAACGCAATCTGAACCGGTATCGCCACCACCGATCACCACCACATGCTTGCCAGCGGCTTTGATTTGGTCTTTCACTTTATCGCCAGCAACCACTTTGTTTTGCTGCGGCAAAAAGTCCATTGCAAAATGCACGCCTTTTAGCTCGCGGCCAGGGACAGGTAGATCACGCGGTTGCTCAGCACCGCCAGCGATCACAATCGCATCGAATTCTTTCGCCAAATCTTCAGGAAAGATGGTTTCCTTCGCCCAATTGTTGACGGTGGTCGGGAAGTCTTTGCCGATCAAGACATTATTGCGAAACACCACGCCTTCGGCTTGCATTTGTTCGATGCGGCGGTCGATATGCGATTTCTCCATTTTGAAATCAGGGATGCCATAGCGTAGCAAACCGCCCGGTCTGTCACTTTTCTCAAACACCGTGACGCTATGGCCAGCCCGTGCCAGTTGTTGCGCAGCGGCTAAGCCCGCCGGGCCAGAGCCAACAATCGCTACTTTTTTACCAGTTTGGATGCTCGCAGGTTGCGGCGCAATCCAACCGTTTTGCCACGCTTTGTCGATGATGAAGTGCTCAATCGATTTAATGCCAACTGGATCGCTATTGATGCCTAGCGTACAGGCCGTTTCGCATGGTGCAGGGCAAACTCGGCCCGTAAATTCGGGGAAGTTATTGGTTGAATGCAAGGTTGCTAAGGCTTCGCGATAATTGCCGCGATACACCAAGTCATTCCAATCCGGGATGATGTTATTGACGGGGCAACCTGTGTTGCAAAAGGGAATTCCGCAATCCATGCAACGCGCACCTTGAATCTTACTTTGCGCATCGCTGAGCGTGACGGTGAATTCCTTGTAATGCTTTTTACGCGCTTGCGGCTCTTCATAGCCTTCTGACAAGCGCTGATATTCCATAAATCCGCTAACTTTTCCCATGTTGTCCTCGTATTTTGGTGTGTTCTGATCATTGGTTGCTGACGAAGTTGGCTCGCATTTTTTTGCAGGCCTAGCGAAATTCAGCAATGCCGGATGAACTGTCCCCTCTCCCCTTGTGGGAGAGGGCTAGGGAGAGGGGGCGGTGGCAACCGAACATCATTTCTTGGGGTATAAAGCACTTTTTCAGCATTTATTTTCCAAAGAAGTTGTTTCTG
Organism: Burkholderiales bacterium; assembly: GCA_016197345.1. Taxonomy (GTDB): domain Bacteria; phylum Pseudomonadota; class Gammaproteobacteria; order Burkholderiales; family Burkholderiaceae_D; genus JACPVY01. Next base: position 206 of record JACPVY010000654.1, on the reverse strand, counting down.
CTCAACCGCCCCCTCTCTCCCTACCTCTCTCCCACGAGGGGAGAGAGGAGTTATGTGCCCCTATTTGCAGCTATCGCCGTCGGTGACAGGCGTAGGGTGGGCGAGGCGCCCGCAAAGCGACGAACGGCATCCCGTTCGCCCTACACAAACCTACGCCTTCACCTTCTCCACCTTCGCCTCCGGCTGTTTCGTGCCATACTTCTGTC
>JACPVY010000653.1 GCA_016197345.1 Burkholderiales bacterium | reverse complement strand
ATTGCATATCGATACCGCAGAAACCACCACCAGCACCGCGTATGACAAGCTGACGGTTTCGGTGCAAAGCAGCACCGGTAGCGTGTTGAAAACCTTGGCGACCTATAGCAACCTCAATAAAGCCACAGGTTACAGCACCAAGTCCTTCGATTTGAGCGCTTACAAAGGCCAAACCGTACGCATCATGTTCTCTGAAACGGAAGATTCGTCCTTGCAAACCTCGTTTGTAATCGACAACGTCAGTGTGAAATAAGATTAAAAGGTTACGCTAGGCACCGGGCTGGCTAGTTCAGCAGCCCGTTTTTTTCCGCTAGCGATGGTAATAAAGAAAAGGGGAGGTAGCGACTTGCTTGCTATCCTCCCCCTTTTTCTGATGCCTACGCTAGGTTGGCGCTAGCGCAGTTTGTTGACTGTGCAGATATGGCGTTTGCCTTGCTTTTCGATTTCAAATTTGACGGGCAAAAATTTCTCTATCACCATCGCATTGCTGTTCATGTGATCGGAAATCGTGGTGCAGCTAAAGCTACCACCGCCTGCCAAGGCAAACGGCAACATCACTTGATCTGCCAAATATTCCCCTAAGGCCGCTTCAGAGCTCAAATAGCGCCGCGCTTCATTGATGGCATGTTTGGCGACAGTTTCCGAGCTGACATTACGCTCGCCAAAAGAGCAAAAAATTTCGGTCACCATGCCATGCTCTAGCGTGATTAACAACACATTACCCGGCCCTTGATCTGCCGGAAGCCCACGTGGCAATAATTGCTCTGTTTGCCAATTTAAGCCTTCGGCGACACACGCTAATTCGCGTTCTGCTACCCGAAACGGCACGGCGGCGATAAAGCTCTCCGCATAACCTTGCACATGGTCACCGCGTTCGACCAATGAGATCGCTTGCAAGCCGGGGCAGGGGGTGATGTGGGCGCTGATCTTGCCGCCGCCAGCCGGATAAAAGCCAAAGCGTTCCAACTCAATTTGCATGCTAACGCCCATTTGCGCTAAAACCCGGCCATAAGCCTTTTGCAAAAATTGGGTAGGTGGTGCCATTGCATTATGGGTGCCGCCAGAAATACGCACTTCCGATGCGCTATCTGCAAATAGCAAGGCTGGCAAAATGGTTTGCAACACGAGCGTGGTGCTACCCGCACTACCGATGGCAAATTCATAGCAGCCACCTTTGATTTTGCCGGGAGTAAATTCCAATTCAGTCGCGCCTAGCTTGAGTGCTTCGCCTTGGCCAGTCGCCACAGTCGCACCACAGATTTCGGCTGCTGCTTCTACGGCAATCATATGCTGGCGCAATAAACCGGGTTTGCTGCGTTTAGCGCGGATTTGTTTGATGCGAAATGGTTGGCCAGTAATCATGCTCAGGCTCAAGGCGCTACGCAAAATTTGACCACCACCTTCACCATGAGAACCATCTAATTCAATCATTTTTTCTTTCCGGGACAGGTTTTGTTTTAGATTTATCCTGTCCCTATTTTTATATTTTCTGCGCCTAACCTTTGACGCACACAACCTGCTTCAAGGTATGCACCACTTCTACCAGCGCTTCTTGCGCTAACATCACAGCGTCGATATCTTTGTAAGCCATTGGAATTTCATCGATTACGTTTTCATCTTTACGGCATTCCACACCGGCAGTTGCTGCAATTTGATCGGCGATGGTATAGCGGCGTTTTGCTTCAGTACGGCTCATAGTACGACCAGCACCGTGGCTGCAGCTATTGAAGCTATCTGGGTTACCCTTACCACGCACGATGAAGCTTTTTGCTCCCATCGAACCCGGAATGATTCCCAGCTCACCCTCACGCGCCGACACCGCACCTTTACGCGTGATCAGCACATCTTTGCCGAAGTGATGCTCACGTTGTACGTAGTTATGGTGGCAGTTGACCGCTTCCACATGGGTTTCAAATGGTTTCGTGATGACGGTACGCACTGCCGTGATCAAGTTTTGCATCATCACTTCGCGATTCATCTTGGCAAATTTTTGCGCCCACGATACCGCTTCCACGTAATCGTCAAAATGTTGCGTTCCCTCTGGCAGATACGCTAAATCTTTGTCTGGCAAATTGATGAAGTGAGTACGCATATCTTCTTTGGCTTGCTCGATGAAATGGGTACCAATCGCATTACCTACACCGCGCGAACCAGAATGCAACATAAACCAGACGCTATTGTTTTCATCCAAGCACACTTCAACGAAGTGATTACCCGAACCTAGCGTTCCCAAATGTTTGTAGTTATTCGTGTTCTTCAAACGCGGCGTCTTTTGGCAGATCACATCGAATTCATCTTTCAAACCTGCCCAAGCCGTATCCACCACGGAAGGTGGTTTTTCCCACGAACCAACATCACGACCGCGAAAACTACGTGTTTTAGGGGACATACCGTGCGGCACAGATTTTTCAATCGCGGCACGCAAGGCCGATAAGTTATCGGGCAAATCGTTCGCATGCAACGTGGTTTTGGCAGCCATCATACCGCAACCGATATCCACCCCAACAGCAGCAGGGATGATCGCACCTAGGGTTGGGATCACGCTACCAATCGTCGAACCTTTACCCACATGCACATCCGGCATCACGGCAATATGTTTGTAAATGAACGGCATACGCGCAGTATTCGATAATTGTTTTTTTGCTTCGTCTTCTACTGGCACACCGCGCGTCCACATTTTGATATGGGAACCGCCCTCTACATTCAATACGTCATGGTCTTCGTGTTTCATTTTTATTCTCTCAATACACAATATGGGGTGATGACAAAAGCGAACAGATTTCTTCCATCCCTTTGTTTTGCAACAAAGTTTTCCGGGTTTGAACCGGTACACACGATAGCGCGTGTATCACCATGTAATCTGTTCAGCATTCATCGTAAAAAGGTGGCGACAAAATTGATGAAATGTCCCCGGTTTCCCGGCAGGTGCTCTACCGCTGAGCTACGCTGGCAAATGAAACGCTGCCAACGATGGGACTCGAACCCACGACCGCCTGAACCCAAATGTAATTTCATCGGCATTCGCCGTAAAACTGGTTTTCGCTCAATCTACTGCAAATAGGTGGCGACAAAAATAGTGAAATAGTTGCGGTTTCCCGCAGGTGCTCTACCAACTGAGCTACGCTGGCCCTGATTTGCCAGCGGTGGGATTCGAACCCACGACCGCCTCATTAAAAGTGATGTAATTCCACAAGCATTCGCCGAAAAAAGTCCCGACAAGGTGTGGGTAAGACTGGCTTTGGATGTAGTCTTGCCCGCATTCGGGGTAAATCATTTGGTCACGCCTGACAAAGAGCTGATATGACGTGCGCATTGTGAAAGAATGTAGTCATATCAAAATTCAGGCGTTCCCAAAACTGGTACTGCAACAATCTAAAAAGAGTCCCGACAAGTGATGGGTAAGACTGGCTTTGGATGTAGTCTTACCCGCATTCGGGGTAAATTATTTGGTCACGCCTGACAAGGAACCGAGGTGACGTGCGCATTATGGAAAAATGTAGTCACAACGAAATTCAGGCGTGCCCAAAACTGGTACCGCAACAACGCTATTGCAAAAAATCGACAAAGTCCTTCCTGACAATCAAGTGATAAGACTTGCTTCCGAATGAAAGTCTGATCCGCATTCAGGCGCCTTTTTGGCAGTGAGCGCGACAAGGATGATTGCGATGGATAACATTTACGAGATGTAATCACAATCTAATTCGTGCGCTGCCAAAACTTGTTATAAAACGGCTATAAATCTATCGCTTCGATTTCGCCTACCCAGTGATTGCTACCCAACTGGCCGCTAGCAAAGCTAGCGATAATCTTAAACACAGCATCAGAAAAACCGCCGATATTCAAGACGTCAGCGCGTTCTTGCGCTTGGGTGGTGGCATTCGGTACAACGTCGATACACACCAACTTCGCTTGCGGATTGCGCTGTTTAAACGTATTCCAGCCTTGCATCATCGCGCTTTCGCCAGTGCGCTTAGCATCGACCCACGATTCATTGTCTGAAACATAGATCACCAAATCAGCCTGAATTTTCTTTGCATTCAGATGCGCCATTGGTGCGCTGCAATTCGTGCCACCGCCCGGCGTTGCCGCCAATTTCTGCGCATTCGTCATCACGCTATCGCGGCTATTGAGCCGCACATCGACCAACTGCGTTTCGAATGGCAGCACTTCTGCATCTCGATTCTTGCGCAAAATCGCTGCGGAAACTAATGCAGCCACATCAATACAGCGTACTTTCGAGCTAGCGGAGCCGCGATTACCGCTGACAGATTGGTGCATCGAACCCGAAACGTCTGGGCAGATAATCACTTTGCCTGCGATTTCTGGCACGTTGCTAATCGCAATTTCCATCGCGTCTTGCAAGGCATCCAACACTGGCTTTGGTACTTCACCACCGGCGGCAGTGAATGCAGCCATCAACTGGTAAGGAAACACCTTCGCTTTAGCAATCGCTTGCGGATCACGCAATTTGTTGGCAATTAACTGCGTCATGCCTGGCACATCAAATACTTTGTGGCGTGCAAACGTGTTCAAATTCATCCGCACCATGTGCCAACCGCCTTGTTTCGCGATGGCAGTCCATTCGGTTTGACCTAAAGACAGCGAGGTCAACATTTGAAACGGCACTTCAGGCACAACTAAGCTGCAATCTTTTTTATATGCTTCAAACGCTCGGACAATTGGTGGCAAGGCGTCAACTGCATAAGGCTTGCCGATCAACCATGCGAAGAACGCTTCGCGCCATGCTTCACGTGGTTTTGGGTGCATCATCTTGACCACATCGGCTAGCGATGGATTGCTACCGATGCTAGCGGCCAATAATTCTTTTTCCGTTGCACCATTCAACCACTTTTGTACTAATTTCTTTGGGCTGGTGCCCAAGGATTTGCGGCCCACTGCGCCAGAGCGAATGATTTGCACAAAATTTTTCAACATCTTGCCGTTGTCGATCACGCGGCCAAAGCTAGCGTTCAAGTCTGGCAAGCTTTTGCTGGCTAAGACGGCTAACAGCAAGGCTGGCAT
>JACPVY010000652.1 GCA_016197345.1 Burkholderiales bacterium | reverse complement strand
GCGACTTGGAATTTGGTAAAGCCAGCCAATTTCGACTCGCTCATGCCACCTTTCATGCCAGCGGCGATACGTTCGTCTAGCGCTGCTTGCAACTCTTCTGGCAAGGAGACGCTGGTGACGTTGAATTGATCGAGCAATAAGCCATAGCGTTCAAACGTGCTACCTAGTTCGCCGCGAATTTGTTGCGCCATCAGCGCTTGATTAGCTGCCATGTCGAGGAAGGGCACATTGCCGCTACCCAGCGCGGTTGCCATACCTGCGAGCATGATGCCGCGCAATTGCTCTTCGACTTCATCGCGAGTGAATTGCTCGCGGGTGCCGCAGATTTCGGTGAAGAATTTTTTCGGATCGGCGACGCGATACGAGTACATGCCGAAAGCGCGGATACGCACCATATCGAAATCCTTGTCGCGGATCGTGATTGGTTGCGGCGTGCCCCATTTGCGGCCGGTTTGCAGGCGGGTAGAGAAGAAATACACATCCGATTTAAACGGCGAATCGAACAGTTTGTCCCAATTTTTGAGGTTGGTCAGTAATGGCAGGGTGCGCGTGGTCAGCGTGTGGTTGCCAGGGCCAAAGACGTCGGCGATCTGGCCTTCGTTGACAAACACCGCCATTTGCGATTCACGCACGGTCAGTGTGCCACCGTTTTGAATCTCGAAATCTTGCATTGGATAGCGCCAAGAGAGTACGCCATCGGTATCTTCGTTCCATTGCAATACGTCAAGAAACTGTTTCTTAAAGAATGACCCTAAGCCCATGATAATGTCCTTTGTGCAATTAATCGAAACTGGCGCTGTGCGCCGGTATCAGGAATCTGGCGACGTTGAAGTTGTTGTCAACTGTCGGCGCGTTTTTCTGCAGTGCTGCAAGATTCCCCTTCGTGAATGAAGTGTAGCGCAATTGTGCTGGCAAGTACGGCAAGTTGCATAGCAGGAAAATGTTGATGCATTCTCAGCTAAAGCCTTGAGCAAACTTGTTACGAGATGCAAGCCGCATTGATTGCGCCTATCGCCAGCGAAATGACGCCCATTAAGCCGCCAAACGCAGTATTTCCGGCTTCGATATGTTCTTGTGATTTTTTCAGCAGGGCGCTAGCAACGAGAAATGCTAGCGCTTGTACTACCAGCGCCGCCGCTGCCCACATCAGAAAATGCATGAGCGTGGCGGTGTGGATTAAGCACGATGCTAAGGTCAGG
>JACPVY010000042.1 GCA_016197345.1 Burkholderiales bacterium | reverse complement strand
TTCTGTTAGGGCTAGATTTTCCGATGATTGATACCGGGATTGATACTGCGCCCGAAGCGGCGCTATGCGTGATTGTCGGCGTGTATGCATTAGCGACCATCTTTAATCTCTCGATTCCAGACACCGGTGCGCGCTATAAAAAGCAAGAACACAATCCCTTTAAGCTGGTATCCGATTTTTCTGAATGCTGCAAAGTGCTGTGGCAAGACAAGCTGGGGCAAATTTCCCTCGGTGTCACCACCTTGTTTTGGGGCGCTGGCGCGACCTTGCAATTTATTGTCTTGAAGTGGGCGGAACGCGCTTTTCATATGCAACTTGATCGCGGTTCCGTGATGCAAGGGGTGGTCGCAGTCGGCGTTGCCTTGGGTGCAGTGGGCGCGGCGCACTTTATCCGCTTGAAAAAATCGCTGTCGGTGATGTCGCTAGGGGTGGCGATGGGCTTGATCGTGATGACGATGACGCTAGTACACGACTTGTGGATTGCTTATCCCTTATTGATCGCAGTTGGCATGCTGTCCGGCTTTTTCCTGGTACCGATGAATGCGCTGTTACAGCATCGCGGCCACGTCTTAATGAGCGCTGGGCATTCGATTGCAGTGCAAAACTTCAATGAAAATCTGTCTATTTTGACGATGCTGGCCTTGTATTCCATCTTGGTCAAATTGAATGTTGACCTGTATATCATCATCGTTTTGTTTGGCTTGTTTGTTTCTGGTTCGATGTACTTGCTGATTTTGCGCCACCGCGCGAATCAAAAGAAATTTGATTCCTTGGCCTTGATTGGTGAGGAAAAGCATTAACTGTCATTGGTGCAGAGTACGTGGCATAAGAGATGCCACACCCAACAGAAATGCTTATTTTCATTTCAAATAAGCATTTTTCTCGCTTTTCCCATGCAAAATAGATAAAATTCCCAACGTACAGATTCCATCACGCTGCCTCCGTGCAAGTCATCGGTAGGCACGACTAATGGCTGACTATTTGCTCACTCTTAATCCTCGTTCGGAAACACTCCATGAAAAAACTACTTCTTGCCGCAATGCTCACCACTGGCTTGTGCTCACAGGCAATGGCAACCACCACATATTTCAGCGACAACTTTGACAATCTGAATGCCTGGACACGCAAACCAGGTTATTCCCTCGCCTACACCACTGACCACAGCTTGAGTTGTACCGCAGGCAATTCGGCAGGCGATATTTTCACCACCCAAACCTTTAACAAAGGCTATTTCAATTTTGATTATCGCGGTGTAGCT
>JACPVY010000041.1 GCA_016197345.1 Burkholderiales bacterium | reverse complement strand
GGTGGCTGGCACGCTAGGCTTGGAGCGAAAACAATAGCAATTTTTGCCAGCGTGTTTTGCCTCATACATTGCCTGATCGGCGCTTTCTAGCAATTGTTCTGTGGTCTGGCCATTGTCAGGGAAAAGTGCAATACCGATCGAACACGAAACATGCGCCGTTTGTGTCCCCAATTGAAACGGCGCTCGGAGGGCGCGCAAAATATTTTGCGCAATGTGCTCCACCGAATTCCCAATCGCGCTTTCTTCTCGGCCATTTTGCGGCATGCCAGTAGCGGCATTATTGTCGAGATGAAAATCGCCCAAGATGATGATAAATTCATCGCCACCGAGGCGCGCAACGGTATCAGATTCGCGCACATTTTCTAACAAACGGCGGGCGGTTTCAATTAACAGCACATCGCCCATCGCATGCCCTAGTTGGTCATTCACTTCTTTGAAATGATCAAGATCGATAAAGAGTACGGCAATTAAGCGCTGATGGCGCTGGGCTTTGCGCAATTCGGTTTCTAAGCGGTCTAGCATCAAGCGCCGATTCGGCAGGGCGGTGAGTGGGTCGAAATTGGCTTGCCGCCAATTGCTTTCGCTCGCGCGCTTTTGTTCGGTGATATCTGAAAACAGCGCAACGTAGCGTTCGACTTCGGGCTGACCATCAGCATCTTGCGTATAGATCGCATTGATCGTAATCCATTCAGCAAATTCGCTGCCGTCTTTTTTACGATTCCAAATCTCGCCTTGCCAACTACCCGTGGTATTCAAGGTATGCCACATCAGGCGATAAAAATCTTTACTCTGCCGGTCGGAGCTAAAGGCACTCGGGTTTTTGCCTAGTACATCGGCGGCCTGATAGCCCGTGAGGTGGGTGTAGCCGGGGTTGACGGCAATGATGCGCGCTTGGTTGTCTGTCACCATGATTGCCTGGTCGCTATATTGGTACACAAGCGCGGCTGCCTGTTGCGCTTCTTGTTCTAGTTTGCGATCCGTGATTTCATCGACGCACACCAGCAACTTGTCGCCGCTGCATGTGTTCGTCGCTACTTGTAGCTTGCTTAGACGAAAACGAAACCAGTGCACTTTAGCACTCGAAATATTCGTGATGTCGAGCTCCGCGTGATCGCGCTCGCCATGTTGAATTGCACGTATTTCTTGCCTTAATTGCTCAGCATTGGTGCTGCTGATGACATCGGTGTGAGTGGCCGCAAGTTGCGCCAGAAAATTGCAGCCTAAGACGAGGTTGGGGGCATATTGCATGCCTTGTTGACAGGCTAATTGCCAAGCCCGATTGACTGCACAAATCGTGCTGGTTTCATCCAAAATACAAAGTTGCAGTGGGAATGCATCAAAGCAGGCATGCCATAGTTGCGGTGACACCTCGTTGTCGGTGCTAGGATTTGCGCCAAACTCGGCTGCTAAAAAAGTAGTTTCGGCCATGTTCTCTCACTTTCATTCGAGCGTCAGAACCTGCTGTGCACATGCGGTAAGGTGTATTGAATGCAATAAATGTTTAAGGGAAGATGGCGTAGCACGGACGAATTTCACTGTCTGGTACGCCATCCGCAAAAAGGGCGCTCGCAAAGAGCTGGCCCTGTCACTTATTCGCTTACTTGCACCTTGCGGCCATTCAATGGTTGCACTGGACGTGCATTCATTTTGTACAGCTTGGTAAAGGACGCTAATTGTTCTGCCGAGACTTCAACCGGATCTTTCAACACTTGCCAACGTACGCCATCGCTGCAAGGAGGCGTCGTCAAAGAACCCATAAAGGCGTAATATTTTTGGCCCGTTGGCAAAATGGCTTTCGCGTCAATGTTCGCTAACTTGTTGCTCGCGCCTTCTTTGGCTGGCAAAGCAGCAAACACTGGTGCCAAGGTTTCATTTTTCTTGCCCACTTTGAATAGCACCGCCACTACGGCTAACTTGCCTGCTTCACTTTTATGCACAAAATGCGCTACCAGCGGGTAGTTCTTGCCATCAATTTGTTCTTCACTTGGGGTGTGGAAATGAAATTGCAAGAATTTATATTCGTCTGCTGCGATTTTGAGCGAACCAGCGTTCGCTAGATTGATTTGGATGGTATGGCCGTTATTGACGATTTCAGCGGCAGTTGGGGTGTAGCCGAAGGCTAGCGCGGGCAAGGCTGCTTTTGCCACAGCTTTGGTTTCGATATTGATAGGGGATTGCTCTTTGGACAGTTTGCAGGTGGCATATTCTTCTTTTAATTTGTCCCAATTTTCAGGCTTGCCTTCCCCTTGGTAATCCCAATGCACAGCATGCTTATCTTCAGCATAAGCGATAGGTGCGAGCAAGTTGCTAGCGAATGCAGTGACCAAGCTCAAACCGAGCAATGACGATTTCAATGCGAATTTCATAGGTATTCCTTTTTAAAATGCTGTATTTTCGATCAATAGCAGCGTTGATAAGGGCGTGTATTGTAATTCAGCTTGATTGCTGTTCTTGTCGAACTCTTGATTTTTTTAATCTGTGCTGTTGCGTTGCAGCGATTTTCGAAGTTGGCCCGCTAAATTGTGGTTTTTTGATAATGCAGCGAATAACAGTCCGGCAACTTTTGATGTGTTTTATCTATGGTAATTCGCCGTTTGTTTGCTGTCTATGCTGCTAATTGCCTATGCAGTGCTAGCGAAATAGTTGCGGCAAACGCAATGTGACGAATTGTTTTTAGCAAAAGAGTGAAATTGTGACGACTGTTACGTCGATAAGGCGGGGGCGCGGCCTGTTTTTGCAGCTACAAAGCGCATCGAGTCGTTATACTCCATTCCAGTTTTCTGCGCTACTGCTATCTACCACCCACAGGTGGCATAGCTTGATGCATACTATCCCAAGCTGCTTCACTAGCATCCGCCGTCGCGAGGAAATGTCATGTCGATTCGAAATCTGCAAAGTTTGTTCCAGCCCAAGTCGGTTGCCATCATTGGTGCCACTGTACGTGCGCATAGCGTGGGCGCGGCGGTGTTGAAAAATATGCTAGATGGAGGCTACAAAGGCCAGATTTACCCGGTCAATCCTAAGTATTCCACCTTGCTCGAGCGCGATTGCTGGGCGCAAATCCATCAACTGCCGAGCGCCCCCGAATTAGCGATTATTTGTACGCCAGCACCCACTATCCCCGCGCTGGTGAAGGAATTAGGCGAGCGTGGCACCAAAGCAGCGATTGTTTTGACCGCCGATTTCGGTGGCAAAGACAATCGTAGCGGCGCCAAATTGCGGCAATCGATGCTCGACGCTGCGCGCCCGCATCTGCTGCGCATCTTGGGGCCAAATGGGGTCGGACTGCTAGTGCCCGAGCTGGGTCTCAATGCCAGTTGCGCCCATGTCGATGCTTTACCTGGACGCATCGCGTTTGTTTCGCAATCCGGCGCATTGGGGACAGGTGTGTTGGATTGGGCGAAAACGCGCGGCATTGGTTTTTCCAAATTTATTTCGCTAGGGGAGGGCAATGATATCGACTGTGGCGATGTGCTTGATTATCTCGCCAGCGATAGTCAAACCCATTCGATCTTGCTCTATTTGGAAGAAGTGACGGCGGCACGCAAATTCATGTCGGCGGCACGCGCAGCGGCACGTAACAAGCCGCTGGTGGTGTTAAAAGCCGGGCGCAGCGTATTTGGCGCGCAAGCAGCGTTTGCGCATAGCGGCAGTTTAGCCGGGGCCGACGATATCTATGACTGCGCTTTTCGCCGCGCTGGCATGTTGCGCGTCTTTTCTACTGGTGCGTTGTTCGATGCGGTCGAAACCTTGGGGCGCGCGCGGCCGCTAGTAGGGGACAGGTTGGCAATCGTCACCAATAGCGGTGGCTTAGGCGTGATCGCGAGCGATGCCTTGGCCGAAGTCAGCGGCAATCTAGCCCAATTATCAAGTAGCACGCAAGCAAAGTTGCACGCCATCTTGCCAGCGATTTGGTCGCACGGAAATCCCGTTGATATTAGCGGTGACGCGCCAGTCGAGCGCTATCTGCAAACGATACAGATTTTGATGAGCGCGCCAGAAGTGGATGCGGTGGTCTTGCTCCATGCGCCAACGGCAATGGTATCCAGCACTGAGATCGCAACGAAGGTGGTGGAATTAGCACAAGGCTATGAGCGCAATTTTCTGGTGTGCCTGTTGGGTGGTGCTGGCGTCAGTGCGGCGCGGGCAATTTTTGATAAAGCGCGCATTCCCAGCTATCAAACGCCAGAAAAAGCAGTCCACGGCTTTATGCAAATTGTCCAAAATCGCCGCAATCAGGCCTTGTTAATGGAAGTGCCAGCGCTGATTGAAGGTAATTTCGTGCCAGATCGCAGTTGTGCTGAACGGGCTTTAGCGCAGGCGGCAGGCAAGGCGTTTTTGAGTGAAATCGAAGCGAAACAAGTGCTGTCGTGCTATGGCATTGCAGTAGCGACGACGCGTAGCGCGGCCAATATCGCCGAGGCGCTGCAAATGGCCGAGGAAATTGCTTATCCGGTGGCATTGAAAATTTTATCGCGTCAAATCGCGCAAAAAGCCGAAGTCGGTGGTGTCGCGCTCGATATTGAAACGCCTCAAGCGCTGCAAGAAGTTGCGGCCAGCATGTTGCGCCGGGTGCAGCGCTTACGGCCCGATGCCACGATTGATGGTTTTATGGTGCAGACAATGGCGCGCCGCCCGAATGCCTTCGAGCTGTCAATCAAAGTGGTGACAGACCCGGTATTTGGGCCGGTGCTGATGTTTGCCCAAGGGGGCGACACCGCAGCCGAGCTGGCAGAATACGCGATTGCCTTGCCGCCGTTAAATCAAGTGCTAGCGCGCGATTTAATCGAACGCTCTAGCATCGCCCGCTTGCTAGGCGGATTTCGCAATCAACCCGCCGCCAATATCGATGCCATTTGTGCCTGCTTGATTCAGATCGGCCAATTAATTGCCGATTTGCCGCAAATCCATCAGATCGACATCAATCCGTTATTGGCCGATGCCGAAGGTGTGATTGCGCTAGATACCCATATCCGCCTCGCGCCGCTGCCTAGCAGCCGGCAATTAGAGCGGATGTATGCTACTGATCAAGCCTCGGCACGCGTTGCCCGCCTGGCCATTCGGCCCTATCCGCAGGAATTGGAAGAGCGCATCGAGTGGCGCGGTGAAACTTTGCTATTGCGGCCAATTAAGCCAGAGGATGGTGCCCAGCATTTAGCGTTTTTCCGCGCGCTCGATGGCGAAGATTTGCGCTTTCGCACTTTTTCCCGCATGAGTGATTTACCTATGTCGCAATTAGCGCGCTTGACGCAAATTGATTACGAGCGCGAAATGGCCTTCATCGCTTGCCGCCAATTAGCCGACGGTAGTAGCGAGACGCTAGGCGTTGTGCGGGCAGTCACTGACCCAGATAATCAAAGTGCAGAATTCGGCGTCATCATTCGTTCTGATTTGAAAGGCAAGGGCTTAGGCTATGTCTTGATGAACAAGTTGATACGCTATTACAAGAGCCGCGGCACGCAAGAAATCATCGGTGAAGCTTTATCGCAAAACACCGGGGTGCAAAATTTGGTGCGGAATCTGGGCTTTGAAATCAGCAATATTCCCGATTCAGGGACAGTGCGGCTGTTATTGAATTTACGCCCTGAAAGCACACCTGAAAAAACCAGCGCAAGCTCGCTATGGCCGTGGTCTTCGGCTGGCTAAGTTGGCGTGCGATGTGTAACCATGTTGATGTTCACCCAATATTCAATGTCGGTCCAAGCGTCGATTGCCATCAGGATGGATTGATGGCACCACCTCAGCCTTGGGTGATAACGGCGAAAAGAAACTAAAGCCGTTTCGCCCCGCATGTTTTGCTTGGTACATTGCTTGGTCGGCATTGACGATTAAGGCTTCGGCTTTCTTGCTGTCTTGCGGCGACAAAGCGATGCCGATACTGCCAGAAATGCGCACAGTGTGATCAAACACGAGAAAGGGGCTAGCCAATTGGCGCAACACTTCTTTGGCCACCAGCTCGACATATTTGGTATCGCCGAGGTCTTGCAAGATGATGGTGAACTCATCCCCACCTAAGCGCGCTAAGGTATCCGTTTCGCGTACGCACGAGGCGAGGCGGGCAGATGCCAAGCGCAGTAGTTGGTCGCCATAAAATTTTAATTCTAATAAAAAGTATTTTTATTGTTATAATATTTACTAGAATTTAACTATAAATGCGATAAGTATTACGATTTAAAAAATAAGTCTCTATTTTGTTGACGGTTTTTTACTCTCAATCACTTGGTCAACATATTGCTGAAGTTCGGCACCATTGGCCAAACCAAGATCAACAAAATTCTTTCCTACCAATTCGTTGGCGGGGCTTGAAAATAAAATGGCAAAAGCCTTGTTAGCATAAGACAGGCGACCTTCTAGCGTGAGTGTGAAGCTGATGTCTGGCATAAAAGACAAAATCGCGTCAAATATCCGCATTTGTTGTGCTTTTTCATAGGTATAACTGGTGACTGACTCGTTAATGGCTTGGTCTATCGCTTCATTAAAGCGTATCAAGTCATCGATCAAATATTCTTCTGCGGCATCGTCTGCTAAGGATTTTTTCCACATGCGCATCACACTCGCGCGTAATGCCCGATATTCTGCAACTGCGGCATCGAGACTAAATCCCCATGCAAGGCGCTCAATGCCATGCGTGGTGGCCGCGGTTTTTTTCCAAGTCGGTGAATTATTGTTGCCAGTTGATTTTTCTATCTCTTCGTGTCGACTCTCAGGCGTGACGAGATCGGCTGCAATCACCTCAAGCATGGGTTTGATATGGTCACGCAAAGCAATTTTGCCCATCAGTTGACCCGGAGGAACCAAGGTATTGGCAAAATCTTCCCATTCCTGGAAGATGGCTTCGAGATTAGCGAGAATGAATTTGGATAGGCGCATGGGAATCTCTCATACATAGGCGAACAAGGACAATCGGTGTACTTGCCATCGCAATAACGTTATCGCAAATGCTCATTCGAGTGCGCTGCTAGCCCCTCAAGTTATATCGCGCAGATTGCACTACACGGCAGCAGCCAACAATCAACCCAGACACTAGGGGCAATTTTTGCTGTGGTCTGTGCGTCGTCACACAAAAGGCCAGTGTTGTCCGCTATGCCAAGCAGCTTGCATCAAGCCAGCCCACTCGACTTGACGCTGGGGGTAGCACAATAGGTGTACACAAGTGTGTTGCCCCATGTCGGGCGTTTTGTGGGGCCGCCGATTTAGAGGATGCGCAAGCTTTGGCGCAACTATCGTCGCAGTGAAAAACTGGTGTGGAGTGGGGTGGTTGTGCGGCTGCCATCCGAAGAAGGCCAGCTTAAAATTCTGGCACAGGGTTTTCCCCTTTCACCAATTCATATTTCCCACCCTTGATTTGATATACCGCCGTTTGCTCGATTTTTTTCAACTTGCGTGCGGTGTTTGGTTTATCTTTGGCGGCTTTGCCATGTGATGTGGGACGCTCTTCATCGGTGCCACTGAAATGCACAATCAAATTCGGAATCTTGCCGCCGTCGTTATCGCCGCCTTTTTCTGCCAATTTCCACTTGCCTTCGATATTCCAGCAGCGATCCGTCTCGTCGTCACAAGCACCATCATTGCCGGAAAAAAGTTTGATGGGGCCATAGCTTTGTACGCTATGTCCCTTGATTTGAAAAAAATTGACAAAGGTGATGGTGTAGCCTTGCCAAGTACCGCCGCTTTCCACGCCCATCATGGTTTGCCCGTCGCCAAAGGGTTGAAATTTAACCGCGCCAAAACTGCCATTAGTGCCTAGCGTGTCGATGTTTTCAGCTTTATGCGTTAAAGCCCAAGTTTTGCCGCTTTTTTTAAACCAAAATAAATTCAGCAGGCCAGGCGTAAGGTGAAAACTCTCTGCTTGATCTTCGTTGTTCAGCGCTTGCGCATTGGCTACTAACAACATTTCCTTGTTTGGTAAGGCATAGCTCTGCACGGGCGAAATTTGGTAGCGGGATTTACTGCTGCGGTCCTCAACTTCAGTTAGTTCAGCGATGGCGACACCCTTTTTCGCATCGAATTTTTTGCCAAAGGCGCTACGCATCAATTGCTGCTCTAAGCGGTATTGCTCGTCATGTGCTGCTTTGAGCGCCGCCCGGCTAGGTTCTGTGGCTGAACTAGATGAGCTGGCGGAATTAGCGGTATTCGTCGCATTAACAGCAGTATTGGCATTGCCGCGTTCGCAGCCATTGAGTGCAACCACGCTAGCGAGGCTGAGCGCGGCGGCGCAGAAGATGCGTGGCGCAAGAGTCGAAATATCGGTTGGCATCGTTGCCGTCCTGTCAGCAATGGCAGTAGAAGTTATTTATTTTAAGCCATCGCTGCATAGGCAACGATTTTTTTGCTGGGATGCCATTCGTCGTTGTCTTAGCTAGCCTGTGAGCGGGTATTTCGGCTTTTTAAGGAGTGATGATTTTTGCGACTGAGTTGACGAAGGCGCGTTCGCCCCAGCGACGAACGCTAGTCGTTCTCCGTGTAGGCGATAAATATAGTGTGGGGGCGAGGGCGTAGATTGAGAGTATGCCGAATAGGCGAAAAAAAAACCGCTAATAACGCAGCGGTTTTTTATTTGTGAAAATCAATCTCACAACTAACTTATTGATTTTCAACGGTATTTTGGGGTGACCGATGGGGCTCGAACCCACGACAACCAGAATCACAATCTTGTCTTTCGATGATAAAAAACTAAATAAAATCAATGACTTAAGAA
>JACPVY010000651.1 GCA_016197345.1 Burkholderiales bacterium | reverse complement strand
GGTCAGCGATACGATCCGGAAGTAGCCAAACAAATTGCCAGAAGGGCAACGGACAGAATGATTGAGATCTACGGTCCTTTGCTCAAGCGCAAGTGGAACACAGAAATCAAGGTAAGGCTTGTGGAGACGAGCCCCTGGCCGTTTTCAATTCACGTGGCCGAGCCAGGGCATTTCATCCGCAAGGCCCCTCTACTTCGGAAACCCCACGGTCGAGTCTATTTTGCCAACAACAATATCGGAACACCGACTTTTGAGGAGGCGCTGTTCAGAGGCCACTGCGCCGCAAACAACATCCTTCTTCATCTGGAGCCCACGTTTAGGCAGGAGACCTGGACAAAGTGCCCGGTAGAGTAGCGGTCGAAGTTGAAAAATAAATCTTTCCACGTGCGGCTGCGCTTCGCGCTATCGGGAATAGGGCATGCACTCAGATCCGAAAGAAGTTTTCGTACGCAGTGCCTTTGCGCCTTCGCCTCCCTGCTTCTTCTTGTCTGGAAAAGACCTTCCCCCTTCTGGTGGGCGCTGTTTTGTCTTTCGATTGCGCTCGTGCTCTCCCTGGAACTTGTGAACTCTTCGCTTGAAGCACTCGCCGACAGACTGCATCCGGAAATCCATCCTCTCATCCAGGCCGCGAAGGACTGTGCGGCGGGTGCCGTGCTGGTGGCGAGCCTTGCATCGCTCGGAGTCTTTGCGGCGTTTGTTGTGAGCCTTATCTAAGCCCTACACTGGCGCCAGCTCTCCTTCTGAAATTTTTGTGATTGGGCTACTTCAGCCTGGCGAGAAGCGGCAATCGGGTCGTCGAGGTAAGATTGACAATTCCCACCGCTACCGCGGATCCATCGCTGTCATCACCCGCCAAAATTGAATAGCTCCCATCGTGACTAAAATTGTCGTTTCAAATCGTAAACACTTATTTATACATTGTATAAATCTGAATTGACGCGAGTATTCATTCTCACATAGGTCCGTTCCAACGCTTTATCGGAGGACGAAACTATGATTCAATTCTCAGTTACGCTACTGGTGCTCTTATTGAATGGCGGAAGTAGCCAAGCCGGACCGAGGGAAAATCGCTACGCAAATTACTTGAGTTCCCGCGGTAATCCGAATTACCACAGCTTTTATATGAATGTGATCGTGTGGCGGGTTCCATACGGCTACTACAGGGGTGTGATAGAACCGGCGTTCCGATCCCCATC
>JACPVY010000650.1 GCA_016197345.1 Burkholderiales bacterium | reverse complement strand
GTATCACTGGCTGAGCTGCAATAAGCTGGCCCACTTTAGCCGCGTCAATTCCCCCTTGCATGAAGCGCAACTCAATTTTGCGCTATTGCGGCCTTTGGGCGTGACGCTCGTGCCTAGCCTGCCGCAGCTAGTCGACTGGTATGGCGTCAGCGCCGAACCTGATCCCGCCCATGCGCAATGGTGTAAAGCCGGCGCGCGCCACATCATTTTGCATCCAAAATCGAATGGCAATGGCCGCGAATGGCCGCTCGCCTCGTTTTTGCAATTGGTGCAAAGCGTGGCGGGTGACGCTAGCTGGCAATTTTGGCTCACCGGAAGCGCGAAAGAAGGCGAATTTCTGGCCGAACATGCACCGCAATTAGTCACCGCACCGAATGTACAAAACCTGTGCGGCAAGCTCGATTTAGGCGGCCTAGCTCGATTGATGACGCGTGCGGATGGTTTAGTGGCGAGCGGCACTGGCCCCTTGCACATGGCTGCCGCGTTAGGGCGACCATGCGTCGGCCTCTTTCCACCGATCAAACCGATCGACCCCGCCCGCTGGGGCGCACTCGGCAAGCAGGCGCAATCGCTGGTAGGTGCGTCTGCCTGCAACAGCTGTACGGGCGCAGCGCAATGCCAGTGCATGCAGGCGATTACGCCAGCGCAGGTGTTGGCAGCGTTGGCAGCAGGCTTAGCTTAAGCCTTGCCCGGCAGTTTCTCGTAGGGGGCACAGCCCTTGATTGTAAAAATAAGTGTGACGCCCTTGCTGCTAGGCAAATCATCTACAGGCGCGTAAGATCAAGGCTAATGCAGGCTATAGCCCGGTTGGCCTGCCTCACCTAATAGGAGTCAGTGATGAATTTCCGCATCTCTATCATCCTTTTCGCTAGCCTTCTGCTCGCCAACTTAGGCAAGGTAGCGCAGGCGGCCGAAGTCAAAATGTTGTTCAGCTTTGCCCTACCACCGTATGTGATTGCCGAAGCGCCGAATCAACCCGCTAGCGGCTTCGAGCTAGAAATCATCCGCGCCGCACTCGATAGCAAAGGCCATACCATCAAACCTATTTTTGTGGCGATGGGGGCGATTCCAAATATGCTGAAAGCGGCGCAAGCCGATGGTGGCCAACGTGGCAGCCCGGACTTGAAAGATGGTGAAGGTTTTTTCTACGCGGATGAGCCTAGCGTGACGTATCAAGATGTCGCTATCACACTGCAAAAAAATAATCTGGCCATCAATAGCGTCGCCGATATCAAGGGCAAATCGGTGGTTGGCTTTCAAGGCGCTTCACATTTTTTAGGACCAGAATTTGCGCAAGCGGTGAAGGGAAGTAATGCCTATGCAGAAACATCGGACGAAAAGCGCCGCATTAAACAGCTTTATGCTAATGGTGTGCAAGTGTATGTAGGCGATATCAATGTCTTCAAATACTACAAAATCGGCGTCAAAGATCTCGACACCAATTTGCCGATTAACATCCACAAGGTGTTTGTCCCTAGCAATCAAAAATTCAATAACCCTGTGTTTCGCGATAAGCAAATTCGCGACGATTTCAATGCTGGCTTAAAGCAGTTGAAAGCGAATGGGCAATACAAGCAAATCATTAAAAAATACATTAACGATTAAGTTCATGCTGGAGGCAGATTTGCGGCGGCTGCACAGTAGCGTGCACCAAACCAGCCGCCACGGCATCGATAACGTTGGCCTGCATCGCGCAAGATATTTTGTTCGATGAAGAAATGAAGAATAGCGGCGATGCCAGCAGAAACGGATCAATTTGTGAGGGGGCACAATGGGAGGTCATTCGGTATTCGTTATTGGCGACAATTTTCGAGATCAACTCGACAAATTCCAACGTGCTGAATACGCTGATCGCTTAACAAACAAGTATTTCGTCGCGCTTGATGTGCTTGCAGAAGCTAGGGAGCGCTATATGCAAGAATCGGAACCCTTTCTACAGGATCAAGATGGCCGTTGGTATCACTCATTTAGCCCTCAATTTTGGCACGAGATCGGCCCCGATGAAGAAGAATATAAGGCATGGGCGTCTCTGACGCGAGAGAATCCAAGTTTCAAACCCAAACGACTGGTTGTGCCGCCGGGTTTCAAGGAGATTCCCATCTTCACTCATGAGTTCGTACCTTTTCAAGAGTGGATCATGAAGGAGTATGGTCTGGGCATACTCGCCGATGGCGAGGAACCTGATCTGCTGGGCAAACACAGATCGGGCTGGATACGCCTCGACCACGCTGGTGAAGTGATTGAAGCGAAAGAACACACGATTCCGGATGGCATATGGGATTGGTTTGAGTGCACTCTCAGTTATTTCAAATTAAAGCCGGGTGCGACGGGTTTGAGCGCCAACTTCAGCACAGAAGAAATCGTCACCAACTGCGCTGGCTCAGCACGCAAGGGAACGATTGATTTTTTTGCGATACGTGAAGCCAAGGTACCAGAAGCTGCTGACCTCTGGGATAAAGCGGCGCAGGCACGCGGTACGCTGACTTGGGAACGCTTCGAGGATCTGTGTAAAAAACACAATGTTCCCATTCACTTCTCTTATCAAACGGAGGTGTGGACGGAATTTCGCCAGCAAGCGGCAATTGAAGCAATGTTTGCGGCCGGATGCTTCCGCGATAATTTTAGCGCTTGCCTTGAACGACTAGGCATGCCACGCGAGGAATATCTTCAATGGCACCGTGATAGAGAAATTTTTGATTGGTTCCAATACGTCGTCAAAGACGGCGAATTAATCGACGGTGGCGAGGCACGCCTTTCGATGGCAGAGTTCAATGCACTGCTGGAAAATTTGTCTGATGACACCTTATTGACGGTCGCTTATGTGCATGCTTAATTGCAAAAGGCTGATTAGCAATGTTTTTTATAAAGTGCGGCGCGTAAGAGTAGTACAGATGACATGCTCGTTTTCGCCATTGGTTAGGAGCTAAGGATGAAATTTATTGCTTGCCGCATTTGTCTCATCATGATCGCTTGCTGTGTGAGTTGGGGCGGTGGGGTGAAGGTCGCTAGCGCCGCCGATAGCTGTGTCCCTCCTAGCTGTAGCACACCGACTTTTATCGAACAAATCGCCGAAGCGAATTGGGTCAATCTCGATCTACAACCCACGCAAGGCACGGCAGGCATCAAAGCAGCGCTCGCGCTAGCGGCCAGCACCTATGCCAATCAACCCGTGCGGATTCGGTTAGCGGCAGGCACTTATGCCGATAATCTCGGCGCAGAAATTTTCGCACAGCGCTTGCAACGCAATAGCACAACGCCGATCTGGCTAGTTGGTGCTAGCACGGGGACAATACAGCTAGAGCAAGGCATCAATTTGCTTGGCGTATCGTATCTAGCGATTGAGGGCATCACCATCGGGCCAGAAACGGTCGGTGCGTGGAATGCCACTAGCCATACGCATAGCGCGCCGCAACCGCTACAAGCGCAAGCTGGCATCCACATCGCGGGCGAAGCTTTGTATGCCAATCAAGCGGGCGCCAGCAATGGCGTCTTAAATACCGCAATTTATGGCAAATACCAGCCATCGCACCACATCTTGATTCGCAATGTGACGATACGCAATGTGTTTGAACTCGATGCTGAAAGCGGCGAAGCTAGCATAGGCCAAGGCATGGACGGCATGAAGTTCAATCAAGTCGAAGATTTGTGGGTGTTGAATAGTAGCGTGCGCCAAACCAGCCGCCATGGCATCGATAACGTCGGCGTGCATCGCGCGGTATTTGCCAATAATGTGATTGCAAACACAGGTGGCGGGCAAGGGATAGAAGCGAAGGGCGGGGCGCAAGACATTCTGCTCGATAGCAATGTGTTTTACAAAGTGCGACGCGTCGAGTTGGGTGGCGAAAGCACCGATGCCACCTATTATTTCAGCCTCGATGGCTTGTGGAATTACGAAGCGCTACGCATGGTGGCGCGCAATAACTTGATCATTGATGCACGCGAAGCGGGTATCGAATTTGCTGGTTGCACCGATTGCACTGCGGTCGGCAATACGATTGTTTATAGCAATAGCTACCGCGCACCGATAGACCAAGGCACGGTGTTTGGCGGCGATGCGATCCGCGTGCATGATAGCGCCGTGCTAGGCGCCGCCGAGGGCGCGGGCAGCGACTGCCAATTTTGGAATGGCAGCGATTATGTCACCGTCAATCCGTGCTGGGGTGTGGGCGCAAATGCGCCAGCGCCCGTGCAACGCGTGCTGCGCAGTAGCAATGTCACTGTGGTCGATAACGTCTTTGCCTCGTATGCCGCGCACTTTAGCAATGCGCTAGGCGGTAGCACGATTCCTTGCCCGCTAAATGTGGTGGATGGCACGGCAGAGCTGCACTTCAATGGCAATTACTGGTACAACGGCGCGCTGGCCTTGCCTGCTAGCGGCTGTACCGCTTTGCCAGAAGGCAGTGCGTCCCATTTTTCAACCAGTGTCGCGCTCGCCGCGCCCGGCTTTAGCGGCACGCTTGATGCCACTAGCATCAGCAGCTTACGCAGTTCCGCTAGCGCATGGTTGACCCCACCCGCCGCTAGCCCGCTTGCTAGCAGTGCGATTGCCAATAGCAATTTAGGGACACTCGATTATTTGGGACATAGCCGTGCTAGCAATGCCACTATAGGCGCGATTGTTGTCGCAGAGGGACAGACTGGCGCCACCCGTGTATTTACAGGCAGACGCAGCGATTACACCCTAAGCCATGGCGCGAATGGTTTTAGCCTCGTCGATGCAAATGGTGCTAGCGTGAATATCAGCGGAGCGCAACGCCTCATTTTTAGCGATGCTGCCATCGCCCTCGATATCGACGGCGTCGCCGCGCAAGCCTATCGTATTTATCAAGCTGCCTTCAATCGCACACCCGATAGCGGCGGCTTGGGCTATTGGCTAAAAGCGATGGATGGCAACGCGACTGTCACCCAAGTCGCGGGCGGCTTTATCACTAGCGCCGAATTTATCGCGCTATATGGCAGCAACCCTAGCGACGCCCAATTCGTCACGCGTTTGTATAGCAATGTGCTACACCGCGCAGCGGAAGGGCCGGGCTATAACTATTGGATAGACACGCTCGCGCGCGGCGCGAACCGGGCCGAAGTGTTGGCGGCGTTTAGCGAAAGTGCGGAAAACAAAGATCAAGTGGCGGCGGCGATTAGCGTGGGGATAGGGTATACGCCGTATCCATAGGTAAGAGTTGGCTTGGGCGGTGGGT
>JACPVY010000540.1 GCA_016197345.1 Burkholderiales bacterium | reverse complement strand
CCTGCCCGATTCGGATAGCCAAACAGCGTCAAGATCGCATTTTGGGTGGAATCAAAGCGGCTAATGCCGCGATTGGTACAAATCCAGATTTGCCCGGAACGGTCACGCACAATCGAAATGATGTTGTTATTGGCAAGGCTATTGGGTTGGGTGGGGTTTTGCAAAATGCGATGGCTTTTCATGCTGCTGCGATTGATGATCGCTAAGCCATCGCCAAACGTGCCGACCCAGACTTCATTCGCATTCATTTCGAAAATGGAATACACGGGGCGGTGGCTAAAACCATTTTTGCGGGCGACCCCTTGTTCATCGATTTCCACTAGCGCTGGGGTGGCGGTGGTTGGCAGCGTGCTATTGGCGTCGATTACAAACAACCCATCTTGTTCGGTGCCAACCCAAATTTTGCCGTCACTGGTTCGGCGCAAACAGCGGATATTCGGTTGCGGCCCATCGTTTTCGGTGGCTAAGGCAATTTGCGTAAATTGGTTGCCGTTACCTTGGCGCACGGCAAGACCTTGCGCAGTGCCGACCCACAGGCGGCCGACCGGGTCTAGCATCAGGCTCATAATGCGGTCAGCAGGCAAGCTTTTGCTATCGTTGGCATCGTGTTGGAAGTGCTGGATATTGCCATTGGCTTCGATATGATCTAAGCCGCCTTCAGTGCCAACCCAAATCCCACCTTTGCCATCGTCGGTAATGGCATAAATGATGTCATGACTGACACCATTCGCACCGCCGCTAATTGCCACCCCGATGCGAATGAAACGATCATTTTGGGCGTCATAGCGCGCTAGTGCGCCGCGTATCGTTCCGACCCAGACTTGGCCGCGCTGATCGAGGTGCAAGGCGGAGATGGAATCGTCGCCTAGGCTATATTCATTTTTGGGATCGGCGGGGTAGGCGCGAAAGCTATAACCATCCCAGCGGGCGAGGCCGCGATGGGTGCCGATCCAGATAAAGCCATTCGCGTCTTCCAGCAAGGCAGTGACGTTTTCGTTAGGCAGACCTTGTTCGACACCTAAATTTTGAAAAACCAAATCGGCCAATTGCGACCAGCGTTTGGTATCGCGGTTACTTTGATTGGGTGTGGGATTGGCGAAGGTGGGGGAGCTGATGCCAATCCAGAGCGCGAGTACGAGGCAGAGTGAGTAGGCGTGTCGCCAGCGGATAGCACACGCGCATAGCGTGTGACGCAATTTGATCCAGCTGACTATGCCGCATGCCACCATTGCTTACATCCTCGCTTCACCACTATCGCCCATGGGTTGGCGGCCGTTGCACGCCAAGCTATCCATCTACTGTAACTGCTGTTGCGGTTGACGGCAAATTTACCGTCTTGCGGTCGATTGCGCCAAAAAATGTGTTGAAAACGGGATCACCACGCGGTGGTCATCTTTTTCGCTGACGTAGAGGGCAGCTAATCGAAGCTGTCTGCAATATTAGCAATAAATGGCAGGCTGTTATGCGTCATTCTTCAATTGATTGCTAAGTTGTGCTGCACTATCCGTGAATTGGCACTACATTGGCCAATCTAGTGCAACCCTAGTCAGCGCTAAAGATGTTGTAATTTGGTTTGCACCATGTTTTTCGCCAGCGCGTGGGACAGAACAGCACCGCGATCTCGCATGAGCGCCATTGTGGTAGTGCGCTCATGCACAATTCGTTGTTTTGCAGAAATTCCTTTTCTGAACAACTTGCCTTATCCTGCGCAAAAAATGCTGTCACGCTATTGTCATCTGCAATTTTGCCTATTAACGGTGGTATGCTTAGCATATTGCCCTGACACAGCGCGCGCTATTCTTTGGACCTCAAAAAACACTGCGCGGCTCAATTGCACATCTGCGACTCTCGCTCTTTACGCTATGAAAAGCGGCGGTGATCACAGCGCCATTGGCCCCATTCGCAACGGTTTTGCGTGGCTCACGCCGATGTATCGCAAGGGTAGGGTGGAAGGGCCGGTCGGCGAATGTCAAATAGGCCGGATCGATACACGCGACAAATGAAAGACCTACTACCATGCAACAAAAAGCGCCACGTCGCACACGCGAACGCATTTTGGAATTATCTCTACGCCTGTTCAATGAATTTGGCGAACCCAATATCACCACCACCGTTATCGCCGAAGAGATGAATATCTCGCCCGGCAACCTGTATTACCACTTCCGCAACAAAGACGACATCGTGAATTCGATTTTTTCGCAATTTGAAGGCGAAATCGAACGCATCCTCGCGGTGCCAGATGGCCGTCGCTCCAACATCGAAGACGTCTGGCTGTATTTGCATTTGATGTTTGAATTGATTTGGCGCTATCGCTTTTTCTACCGCGACTTGAATGATTTGCTGTCGCGTAATCGCAAGCTAGAACTGCATTTCAAACAAATTCTGGCGCATAAAATTAAGGTCGCGAAAGGGCTGTGCGAAGATTTGCGCACCGAAAAATCGCTCGAAGCCTCTGACATGGAAATCGATGCGATGGCGACCAATATGGTGGTGGTCGCTACCTATTGGCTGTCGTATGAATATGTCCGCAATCCGCGCAAATACACCGAGCAACAAGCGATGTCGGATGCCTTAGCACGCGGCTGCTATCAAGTGTTGTCGCAAATCGGGCCATACCTGCGCGGCAGCACCCGTTTGCTGTTCGAAAAACTGTCGGAAGAATATTTGAAAAAACTTAAATAAGGAGGGCAGCGATGGCCTGGAATAAATTTACGAAAGATGATGACTACAACTTCACTTACACCGCTGCTTCGCTGAAAAAAGCGTGGGCGGGTTTGCATATTGGCGATGCCGAAGTGATGCCAAAAGATGCGAACTTGGTGCAGGCATGGATCGCCTTTCATGCGGGGGATTTTGAAAAAGCCTATCAGCTTGGCATGGATGCGGGCATGGATGGCTATAGCGTCGCCCATAAAGCTGCTTGTATTTACGCCACCTATTTAGAAGATGACGAGAAAAAGAAAATCGACATGTTCGAAGAAGTGGCTAAGCGTTGCGAAGAACAACAAGCCAAGCAACCTGATTGCGCCAATGCTTTCTACTGGCATGCGTATGCGCTAGGGCGCTATGCGCAAGGGATTTCTGTCGTCAAAGCCTTGTCGCAAGGGATTGCGAAAAAAGTGCGTGCTAGCCTTGATCGCGCTTTAGAGTTGGCACCGAAACATGCTGATGCGCATATCGCAATGGGCGCTTATCACGCCGAAATCATCGACGCGGTGGGTTCGATGATCGGTAGCATGACCTATGGCGTGAAAAAAGAAGAAGCCTATAAAAACTTCAAAGCCGCGCTCGCCTTGAATCCAACTTCGGCGATTGCCCGCATCGAATATGCGAATGCGCAAATCAAGCTCGATGGCAAAAAGAAAATGGACGATGCCGTCGCTTTGTATGAAGAAGCGGCTGCGGTCGAACCCAAAGATGCGATGGAATGGTTGGACGTAGAAGTGGCGAAAGAGGAATTAAACGATTGAGTACTGACATCAACAGTGTCTGTGTGTATTGCGGCTCTAGCCTAGGCGTGCAGCCGCATTATGCACAAGCGGCGCGCGAATTTGGCTTATTGCTCGCCGCGCGTGGCATCAAGCTGGTTTATGGCGGGGGACACACTGGCTTGATGGGCGTGGTCGCTGATGCTGCGCTTGAAGGCGGCGGCTATGTCATCGGCGTCATCCCCACTGCTCTGCAAGAACGCGAACTAGCGCATCAAGGTCTGCAAGAGTTGTACGTGGTAGCGGACATGCACTAGCGTAAAGCGAAAATGGCTGCATCTGCTGATGCTTTCGTCGCCTTGCCCGGTGGTTTGGGGACACTAGAAGAATTATTTGAAATGCTGACTTGGCTGCAACTGGGTTTGCATCAAAAGCCAGTCGGTGTTTTGAACGTCGCGCAATTTTATGATGGCCTGCTTAGTTTTGTCGGGCATAGCCAGCACGAAGGCTTTGTCCGTCCCCAACATGCGGCCTTGCTGAAAGTGGCAAACGATGGTCAGCGTTTGCTACAGCTATTGCAAGAATAACTATTCGACTACCGCAATCATCGGGCCGAGCTGACTTCGTTGCACATCTTTATTGAGCTTGCTCGAATAGAGGCTAGAGACAGCCCCATCTAAATACAGCGCATCTTGGCAATGCAAAACGTCACGGAAAAATACGGCAAATTCGTAAAAAGTGACGGGTTTTTCGCTCATCACAAAGAGCGCTTCCTTTCCCACAATTCCCACACCATTGCGAATAAAGCGAGAGCTAGACTGCGGATTGAAAGCAGGATGGATTTTGCCTCCTAAGGCAAAGTAAAAAATGCGGAAAAAATTTTTGATTTTCGGAAAGCCGCGCATTGAAAAGGATGAAATCCTCGAAGTGGTGGATTCGCTTAAATCCGGATGG
>JACPVY010000539.1 GCA_016197345.1 Burkholderiales bacterium | reverse complement strand
ATATCGCGCACCACCTCAGCCAAGCTCGGTGATTGCCATTCCACTAGCAAGGTCGGCTGGCTGCTCGATTCTGTGCTCGCTGCAGCACTATTTGTGGCGGAGATAGTGCTGGAAATCGTGCCAGAAATAGAGCCACCGAGTTCACGCCAAATACCGCTCAACACTGCCGCAAAATACGCATCCGGTGATAAAGAATATGGATGCACATCCCACGTTTTCTCACCACAATTGGCAGGATATGTCCCCGTAAAATTAATCCGTTTATCGACAAATTCGATGCCAAGCTGCTCATGCCAATCGTCGCAACGGCCATCTTGCGCACGCAATGGCGCGATAGTCATCTGCGGCAATACCGGGTCTAGCGTGACTTGCACATTGTTTTTGCCATCTGGGCGGAAATACAAGCGCACCGTTTTGAAATTGAGTAATAGCGGATCAGGTACGACGTTATAAGCTTTGACTGGATCACCATCAAATTTGCCCGCATCTTGCTCGCCAATAGGCATGATGCTGCGATCAAGCACAATATTGCCATTGATCTGCCGTATGCCTTTAGCGCGCAATTGGCGCAGCAATAGCCACAGATTTTCTTGCACCAGCTTAGGGTCAAACGCGCCTTTGACGATCACATCGCCGTGCCAAGTCTCGCCTATCTGCTTGCCCTGCCCTAGCACCTGTGTTTTCCAAGTGTAGCTAGGGCCGAGCAAATTGAGTGCGGCATCGGTTGTCACCAATTTGATGGTAGAAGCGGGCAAAAATGCTTGCGTCTCTTGATTTTTCAATAGCGCTCGCTTGCCATCGACTTCTTGCACGTAGATACCGAGCGCGTTGGCAGGAAACGCCGCAGCTTTCAGCGCTTTGCGCACGGTGTCGGGCAAAGGTGAGCTAGCACGCGCACGCGCGGCGGCATTCGGTTTGGCATTGGGTTTGGCAATTGCGGTATTGCAGGCAAAAACAGCAGCGAGAAATATCGGTGTCAGTTGGCAAACTATGTTTAAATTTCGCATATTCAAAAAGGCTAGAACGGCTGTTTAGCAGTGGTGTAGCCAACGATTATCCCACGTCAATGGAAGGTAACAACATGAAATTAGCAGGAAAAACCGCAATTGTGACTGGCGCGAGCCAAGGTATAGGCTTAGCGTGCGCCGAACGCTTGTTAGCCGATGGCGCTAACGTGATGTTGAGCGATATCAAGGCCGAGGGCCAAGCGATTGCCGAAAAATTAGGCGACAAAGCGCGTTTTTGCCTAGCCGATGTCAGCCGCGCAGAAGATGTGCAAAAGATGGTGGCGGCGACGCTAGACGCCTTTGGTCAAATCGACATTTTGGTCAATAACGCTGGCGTCACCCATGCTGCTGATTTTCTCGATCTGCGCGAAGAAGATTTCGACCGCGTCTTGCGCATCAATTTGAAATCGATGTTTTTGTGCGGCCAAGCGGTGGCGCGTGAGATGGTCAAGCAACAAAGCGGCGCCATCATCAATATGTCTAGCGTTAATTCCGAACTGGCCATTCCGAATCAAGTGCCATATGTCGTATCGAAAGGAGCCATCAATCAACTGACCAAAGTGATGGCGCTCAACCTCGCGCCACACGGCATTCGCGTCAACGGCGTTGGCCCCGGCACGATTTTGACCGAATTAGCGAAGCAAGCCGTGCTCTCTAGCGAACAAGCACGCCATACGATTTTGTCACGCACACCGCTAGGCCGCTGTGGCGAACCGGAAGAAGTCGCTTCTATCGTTTCTTTCCTTGCTAGTAGCGATGCTTCCTACATGACGGGACAGACCATGTTTGTCGATGGTGGCCGCATGGCACTCAATTACACGGTGCCAGTTAAGGAGTAAGGAATAGCCATGGAACAGCTTGATAGCAGCGGCGACGATTTACTCGCACTCGATAAGCAGTTTTGTTTTGCACTGTATTCGGCCTCGCTCGCGATGACCAAAGCCTATAAACCTTTATTGGATGCTTTGGGCCTGACTTATCCGCAGTATCTGGCGATGTTGGTGCTGTGGCAGCAAGATGGCGTGAGCGTAAAGCAAATCGGGCAACAGCTTTTGCTCGATTCTGGCACCTTAACGCCGCTGCTCAAGCGTTTGGAAACGGCCGGTTTGATCGTACGGCAACGCAGTAGTAGCGATGAGCGCTCGGTGAATATCCATTTGACTTCAAACGGACGCGCGCTGAAAGAACAAGCCAAACAAATCCCGCTGCAAATTTTATGTGCCAGTGGGCAAACGGTGGCGCAGCTAGGGCAAATGCGGAGCGAATTGCTACTCGTGCGCGATGCCCTCCATAGCGCGAATGAGCAAGGTGGTTATGCCTTGTCGGTGCAATTAGTCGTGAGTCTGCCCGGCATTAGCGCCGAACAAGGCCAAGCCTTACTCGATAAAGCGCACCAAGTTTGTCCTTACTCGAATGCGACACGCGGCAATATTCCAGTGACTTTGTCGTTGGCGTAATTTCGCTGAGGCGTTTTTTGAACGATTTCATGTCAACGAGCGCCTAACCATATTGTCGATGGCAAGACTATTTTATGGCTAGGCTGTCGCACAAGGCATGCGGGTATTCGTAGGGTGGGCAACTTGTTTGCCCACGGTAGTGAACTTCGTTCTTTGCACCTGATGTTGGTCAATGTTAGTCGTTCAAAATCACGAATTACGGCTAAATTCATTACTTTTGACAAGTTGCCCAAAGTGCGGCGAGTTGCATGTAAGCCGCTCTATGCGGCGCCCAACAAGTTCTGCCATCTCAAGCATCCATACTCATCTGCATCTTGTAGCCGTGGCTGCGATAGGTTTTGGTGGCGCTTTCCAAGCGTCCCACCAAGATAATCTGCCGCATACCTACCCGCTTCATCACCAACTGATGTCCTTCTAGCGCTTGTGCATGGCTAGGTAGTAGCAAATGGCATTGTTCGCTATCGCTTTCGTCCCCTGCCCCATTCACCGCCAAAATGCCATAGCTGACTTCTTTGTTTTTGTCGTCAAACGCTTCAAAGCAAGCCAGATCAGGGGTGATCAAGACTGGTTCCGAGTTCTGTCCCAATTTCTCAATCTCGACAATCACCATGTCACCACCGGGACGATGAATCCGGCTAATATTGCCAATCGCAGAAGAACGCATCCCTTCCGCGCCAAAGCCGTAGGCCGCTAACGCGCCGATGCGCATATTGGTGGTGAACGGAGTTTCTTGGGTTTTCAGCGTAATGCGGCGCTCATCTTGCGCCAGCATCATCCAAACGCTTTCGGTGGTGGAGCGATTGTCTTCGGCAAACAGGGCCGAACGTTGCGCCAATAAATCCACCATGCGGTGGCCGATTTCCTCGGTCGGGCCTGTGCCATAGTGCAGGTTAAACAAAAACGGATAAATCCCATTGAAGCCGATGAACATGCGCACATCGCATTTCTGCCCTTGCGCATCGCGCGCATACAAGGGCAAGGGATGACCTAACCAGCAATTGCGCTGCAATTGCAAGAGCGCGAGACCATCATTAAAAGAGAGGAGCGAATAGGCTTTGTCGTCGATTGCCATCGATTGCCGTTCCAAAGTGCGCTCGTAATCGCGCACCAGTTTGCGCTTAAGATTTTTGAAATTGAGCAAAAATCCCTGGCCGCGCGTGGTCTGTCCCGGTATCCGGTGTGGCCGCGCGGGGCAATCGTCATAGCAATACGCAATCGCATAGTCTTGTCGCAGCATATTGCCATCGTCTTCTTCCAACTTCAGCATGGTATGCACGATACGGCCATAGCTATCGAGTGAAAATTGCCACTCAGTCGGCCAACGCAAAATGTCCAAGCGCGCATTCATTTGGATGATCAAATACAAATCCTGTAGCGCGCGATTTGTATGTTGCTCGGCATACAGGTCTTCAAAGCTATGGATCACCATTTCAGCTTTGCCATGAGCATGCATGACATGAAATACGATATTCACCGTCAACCACGCCTGTTCGCTCAGCACTTGATAGCGTAGTCCCAGCACCCGTTGGTAAAAGCGAGTCAGCTCGACGATCCGATAAGCCGCCAGGTAAAACAGTTTTTGCCCACGAGCAAAGCGAAAATTGCTGACTGAATACAGATGCTTGAAGACGATGCGATAAGAATCGAGCAAACGACGGGCGCAATCACTGATCAATTCAATATTCTCTTTGCGCTCTAGGCTATCGGGAACCTGTCCCTCCGCAGCAAAACTGCGCAACTGCGTCAGTGCTAGCGGCATCCATTTACGCGCCAGTTTTTCGCTATACGCCAAGCGTCGGCCCATCCGCAATTGGCATTGATTGAGTTGGCGCAAGTTGGCTTGCATCAAAAAAGATTAAATTAATTTTTATTTAAAGAATTAGTAATCTTGTTT
>JACPVY010000538.1 GCA_016197345.1 Burkholderiales bacterium | reverse complement strand
TGTCGTCGCCGTTGCCGCCATAGACGTTGACGCTGACGCTCGCGCCGGCGCCCACGTCGAAGACGTCCTCGCCGTCGGCCATCTCGATGCGCACCGAGCCGGGCCGGATGCGGGTGATCAGTGGCGTGTGGCGCGGGTAGATGCCCAGTTCGCCGGCCTCGCCAGGCAGGGCCACGAATTTGGCCTCGCCCGAGAAGATCGATTCCTCGGCACTGACAACATCAACGTGGATGGTGCTCATGGCTTAGACCTTTTTGGCCTTTTCAAAGGCTTCGTCGATGGTGCCGACCATGTAGAACGCCTGCTCGGGCAGGTGGTCGCATTCACCATTGGCGATCATCTTGAACCCGCGGATGGTTTCCGACAGCGGCACATATTTGCCAGGCGAGCCGGTGAACACTTCGGCCACATGGAACGGCTGGCTCAGGAAACGCTGGATCTTGCGGGCGCGGGCCACGGCCAGCTTGTCTTCAGGGGCCAGTTCGTCCATGCCCAGAATGGCGATGATGTCCCGCAGTTCCTTGTAGCGCTGAACTCTGGCTTATCAGCCAGAATTCTATTGACATAGTCTTCTGGCCTAAGAGTTTTGAACACAGGAGTTGAACATACACCAATTGATCTTGCGCAAAAGTAATCAGGATTAAAGATTGAGTGTCTCATATTATAGACAACAATCTTAGCCATATCTCGAATAGCTCCAGAGCAAACATGCTCGTCCATTTGTCTTGAACATCCAGCAATAATGATTTGAACAATCACTTCAACGGTTATCTTGTTATCAATAGCACCATTGATAAATCCAACTGTGTTTTGACAAACACTACATGAACCTTCGTTCTACCAAAGAGAACCAAGATACCTTTCTAGTCCGAGGAGAGACTTTCCATCCGAGGCTCTATTTTGAGAGTGGACGATCCACCACTCAAAAATCTTTGAAGCGACTGAAATAGCAAATGAAGACTTTGGAGATTCCTTAAGGAAATCATCAAATTTTTGAGCACCCTTGATAGAAAAAAAGCTCTTTTCTTTTTAT
>JACPVY010000537.1 GCA_016197345.1 Burkholderiales bacterium | reverse complement strand
TTTCAAATGGTCCTGATAGTGAAGCGCGCCCCAGAATGGCTGTCGTTCAGCCAGATAAGTTTTCCACACTTCGCCTACGGTCACCGATTGAAGGACCGCCTTGGCTTTTGCCAGGGCCTTTGCCGCATCCTTCTCGCGTTCCAACTCTCTTGGGTCTGTACCGGCGTCAACCAGTACGGTCAGCGCATTTGCCTTGCTCCGGGCCTCCTCGAGCGTGGCGGCAAGTGTGCCAATGTTGATGCGGATGGTGGCGCCCCTTAACCGTGCCTCGAACACATAGGTCTTCCTTCCTGTTGGTGTTGCGCGCAACGCCAAGGAGGGGGCATCGGTGTCCCACAAGAATGCCTGCGACTTGTCTGCCGGACAGCTAAATGCTGCCACGCGGCCGGCCGTTAGCCGAACCCGATTCTGCTGTTGCTTCATTTGACCGTCTCAAATCTGTAGGCATATTTGCCAAATAATTATCACTTTTGATCAACACTTGAGCAGTCATATTTCTGCAAAAATCGATCTAAGTTGTTGATTTATATCGATTGTACCTACAGTCTTCAACAGTGGCAAATGGTATCAAATACGGATTGAAAATCCTTGCGTTGGCGGTTCGATTCTGCCACTGGGAGCGGCGGGTGGTGCTGCGATACTGGTCAACTAGCTATTTCGGGACTCGCACGTGAACAAGCCTAAGGTCGATTCGGAAGCCTCAAAGAAACTACTGGACAGCATCAAAATTTGGGCGGTCCAAGCCATGTTTTCTGACGATGATTTGTTGGATCAACTGGTTTTGAAGGGGGGCAACGCCATGGCGCTTGTTCATCAGGTGAGTGCGCGGGCATCAGTGGACCTTGATTTTTCGCTTAAGCATGACTTTGGCGACGATAAGACGAAGGTTGAGACTTCCATCCGCAGAACTCTCTCGGAGACTTTTCGAGAAAACGGGTACGAAGTGTTCGACTTCAAGATGGGAGAAACGCCCAAGCGCATTTCTGAGGACATGAAGAGCTTCTGGGGTGGTTACGGCGTCGAATTCAAACTGGTGACTGCGGCGGTCTATCAGGAGCATTCTCAAGATCTGGAATCGCTAAGGAAGAGGGCGATCAACCTCGGGCTTGGCACGCGGTTCATCATCGAGATCAGCCGTTTCGAGTATGTTGACGACAAGCAGCTGGCTGAGTTGGACGGATACGTCATCTACGTCTACTCACCCGAGATGATTGTGTGCGAGAAACTTCGCGCGATCTGTCAACAAATGCCTGAATACGCTCCGATTGTGAAGCGTGGTCCAGCCCATGCGGCGCGGGCACGCGCAAGAG
>JACPVY010000536.1 GCA_016197345.1 Burkholderiales bacterium | reverse complement strand
GCAAAGCGGTGGTCGCACTCGAATCGACCATCATTTCGCACGGCATGCCCTATCCACAAAATGTGGAAACGGCGCGCGCGGTCGAACAAATCATTCGCGACAACGGCGCGGTGCCCGCAACGATGGCGGTGATGGGTGGCAAAATCCGCGTGGGCTTATCAAACGAAGAATTAGAAACGCTAGGCCAAACTGGTTTGCAAGCGATTAAAGCCAGCCGCCGCGATTTACCGTATTTGATCACCAGCGGCAAAGTCGGCGCGACCACCGTCGCCGCTACCATGATTTGCGCCAAGCTGGCAGGCATCGACGTTTTCGTCACGGGTGGTGTCGGCGGTGTACATCGCGGTGCGCCAGAAACCTTTGATATCTCAGCCGATTTACAAGAATTGGCGCGCACTTCGGTGGCGGTGGTCTGCGCTGGCGCGAAATCGATTCTCGATATTGGCTTGACGCTAGAGTATTTAGAAACCCATGGCGTGCCGGTGATTTCGGTCGGGCAAGACGCCTTCCCGGCATTTTTCACCCGCAATAGCGGCCACAAGGCCGATTTCCGTCTCGATAGCGCCGAAGAACAAGCGCGTTTCATTCGCACCAAATGGCAGCTCGGCTTAGCGGGCGGCATCGTCGTCGCTAATCCCGTGCCAGAAGCCGATGCAATGCCTGAAGCAGAAATCAACGGCATCATCACACAAGCGCTACAAGACGCAAAAACAGAAGGCTATAGCGGCAAGAATTTGACACCGTTCTTGCTTGATCGCATCCAAAAACTGACCCAAGGCAGAAGCTTGGCGACCAATATCGCGCTAGTGAAACACAATGCGCAAGTCGGTGCCAAGCTGGCTATCGCGCTGCATGCGCTGCCGGCCTAGCACATCGACGTATTTTCAAGGAATGTTATGGCAACAATGAAACAAGTGGCAGAAAAAGCGGGCGTTTCGACCAGCACCGTCTCCCACGTTCTGAATAACACGCGCATCGTCAGCCCTGACGCCAAAGCGCGGGTGCAGGAAGCAATTTCGACGCTACGCTATATTCCTAGCGCCGTCGCCCGCAGCCTGAAAAACGACCGTACCCACACCATAGGGATGATGATTCCGAATAATTCGAATCCTTATTTCGCGGAAGTGATACAGGGCGTGGAAGATGCTTCGTTTCAGTTTGGCTATAACATCATCTTGTGCAATTCCTACGATGATCCGAAAAAGCAAGCGGCCTATGTCCGCGTGCTACTCGAAAAGCGGATAGACGGCTTGATCCTCGTCGCCTCTGGTAGCGATAGCGCCTTGACGCAATTATTAGCCGATGAAGCGCTGCCGAAAGTGCTGGTCGATAGGGAAGTGGCTGGCGTAGCGGCGGATTTCATTCAGGCCGATCATGAGCAAGGCGCTTATCTCGCCACCAAATATTTGCTCGATCTAGGGCATCGCAATATCGCCTGCGTTTCGGGGCCGAAAGACTTGCTCTCTAGCCGCGACCGTGTCTCTGGCTATTTGCGCGCCTTGAAAGAATACGGCGTCAAATTTCGCCTCGATTGCCTCGTCAATAGCGATTTTACGAGCCAAGGTGGCTACGACGCTTTCCAGCAATTGCTAGCCTTGCCACAGCGCCCTAGCGCGATTTTTGTCAGCAATGATTTGATGGCGATAGGCGGTTTATGTGCGGCGAGCGCCGCAGGGGTACGCATCCCGGATCAGCTCTCCGTGGTGGGCTATGACGACATCGCGCTCGCCAGTTTCACCACTCCACCACTGACCACCATCGCCCAGCCTAAGCATGAAATCGGCGGCGTCACTGCGCGCGCCTTGGTCGAGCGCATGCTAGATCACACGCTGCCGTTTAAACGCGAAAAATTGCCGACCAAGCTGATTATTCGCGGTTCGACGGCGCCATTTACTGCGGCGTAAGCTTTCGAAAACGCATGTAGGGCGGACAACCTGTTGTCCGTCGGTGTTCGGGCAACTTGTTTGCCCACGGATTTGAAGCATCGTAAAAAACACATCATTTTGGTGTAATTTCGGATGATGAACGGTCCGAATTGCACAAATTTGAGCGCAAAGAGCAAGATTTAATGCCGTGGGCAACAAGTTGCCCACCCTACAACTTCTAATGCCCTTATCCAGCACTCGCTAACAAGCCATATTGAAGCAGCAAGCTTCCCAAAAATTCACGTTTACAACTCTTGCTAATTTCACACGAAAAAACAACACTGTACAAAAAAGGCTGTTTATTCATACAGTAAAAATGGTAAGGTAGAGCCTTCTTCAATCACGTCGATCAACTGCTTGCAGCGCCAGTAGTGGATCGCCTTTTATGCGAAACGAGGTCTACTATGAACCATCCTAACTTGCCAATAGACGCCAATACCCGTTTTGGTTTTTTCCCCGCTCCACACAATCTCCGCATCCGCCTTGGCCGCCGTGAATTATCAGTCCGCCGTGATTTCCGCAAACGCTTCTATAGCGTCAACCCGCTACTCGATTGCGGCGCAGGGATAGAGCGCGGCCACCTCGAAATTTTGGTTTTGCGGCGCTGGTTGCTGGTGCTGGGCAAAGCCCACTAAGCCGACTGTATCCCCTTTGCTGGCGCTATGCACTGGAACGCGGGCCACGCCCCCCTCCCGCGTCACGATTTTTGCCAACCCTTTTGCTAACCCTTTTGCTAACTCTTTTGTTGGCTCACCAGCGCCATCGCTACGATCACCAAGCCGCACCCTGCTAGCATAGACAAAGTCACCGCTTCGTCTAGCAATAGCCAACTCCACAGCAAGGCAAACACAGGAATCAAGAACGTCACCGACAAGGCTTTGACTGGCCCGACTTCTTGAATAATGCCGAAAAACAATAAATACGCTAAGGCGCTACACAGCAAGGCCAAGCCTAGCGCAGCCGCTAACGCAGCCACACTCGCATGGAGCGGAGAAGGCGCGAAAGCCAGCGTCGGGGCGGCGATAAACAAGGCCGCACCAATTTGCGAACCGGTAGCGATCAAGGGTGAGGCTATCGTGCCTGCTAAGCGCTTGGTGTATTCACCCGTCAAGGCATAGCAAATCGTTGCCCCCATGCAGCACAGCACGCCTATCACCACTTCCACGCTAAAGGCGACCGGGCCGAGATGCACCAATAAACTGACGCCGCCCACACCACACAGCAAGCCAATACACGTGCGCAAATGCAAGCGCTGGCGCCAAAACATCACCCCCAGCACCACGCTCCACAACGGGCTGGTCGAATTCAAAATCGCCGAATAACCGGCCGGGATTTTCAACGCCGCATACGAATACAGCACAAAGGGGATCGCCGAACCGAGCAGCCCTATCATCAAATAATGTCGCCAGTTTTGCCGCCATTCCAGCTTTTGCTTTCTAAAGCGCAGATAAATCAATAAAGCGATCCCCGCTAAGCCAGCACGGATTTGCGCCGTCCATAAAAAACCCAAGCTAGGGGCCGCCACGCGCATGAACAGGAAGGAAGCGCCCCATACAGCGGCGAGTAGCACAAAACGATATATAACGGCAGGACGCATGGTAGTTTCTTAAGTAGTGGGGCAGACAATGCCGTCATCATAAAAATGAAGGTGGCGGGACGCTCGCCATTTTCGGCCATATAAACATGGGTAGTGCAGCGGCTTATTTGCGTTCTGATTCCAAATATCGCCAATTCGTCAGCGCGACAGGGTGACGCCGATATTGCTTGAGCCATGGCTGTTGCAGATCAAGCGAGAGCGGATAAATGCGCAGCACCCAAGGGTTATAGGCATCAATCAATTGCGCCATTTGTTTGTACAAGGCATCGCGCGCGGCACCGGGCGGCAAATCGCGCGCTTGTTCGTACAGCTTGTCGTAAGCTGGCAATTGGAAATGGGCGTAATTCGCGCGACCGCTATTGGGGCCGTATAGCAATTGCAAAAAGTTTTCACCGTCGGGATAGTCACCTATCCAATTCGTTTCAAACATCTGCACCTTGCCTAGGCGTGCTGCTTTATTGATTTCGGATTTCTTATCAAACACAAATTCCAATTGGATTCCTAGCGCTAGCAAGCATTTGCGCCACGCCTCGGCGCGCACGCGGCCATCCGACGTTGTCACTGCGTGCATGCGTAACACCAAGGGCGCGCCACTAGCTTGCAAGCGAAAACCTTGCGCATCGCGCTTGCCATAGCCAAATTTATCCAATAATCGGTTCGCTAACGCTAAGTCATAGCGATTGCTACTGCGATAGCCAGCGTCATAGCCTAGCGCTAACGGCGGTATCGGCATCTGTGCTGGCAGCGCCAGACCTTTTTCCAGCAAGTTGATGTCTTCCTCGCGATTGTAGGCCAACGCGATTGCCCGCCGTAGCGCGATTTTGTCAACGCTATAGCCGCCTAGCAGCGGGTCTTGCATATTCATCCACAGGTAATAGGTTTGCAGTGGCGTAAATGGGGACAGTTTCATCCCTTTACTGGCGAGCGCGGGTTTCAGCGCTAAAGCTGGGCCTGCACCTCCTTGCAATACCATGCCAGCCATAGTCGGTGGCACTTGCTCCAGATAATCAAACTGGCCATCTAAAAACGCCAGCAGATACGCTTGGGGTTCTTCCACCACCGCAATTTCCAAACGCTTAGTGCGCGGTAAAGTTTTGCCCGCTAAGGCGCGACTCAGGGTGATATCGTCTTGAGCGATTGCTTTATGCGCTGACAAAGTATCGGCACGATAGCCTGGCATCGCCTCTAGCACCAGATGATGGCCGCGCTGCCATTCTTGCAACAGATACGGGCCAGTGCCGACAGGATGACTGCCCACTTGCGCGCCATAGCTTTGCACCACCTCCGGCGCGATAGCGCTACTGACGGGCATCGCTAAAAAATAGAGAAAATTCGGATCGGCTTGTTTTAAGCGGATTTGCAGCGTGTATTTGTCCAAGGCTTGCAAGCCAGCGATAGCCGTTTTGACATCGAACTTGCCTGCCGCTTGCAAGGCTTCATCACCCAGTAATTTGCCTTGCAACAAATAAGCCCAAGGTGATTTCAATGTCGGATCGTAGAGGCGCTGCCAGCTATAGACGTAATCGCTCGCTGTTAATTCGCGCGCCACACCTTTAAACGCTGGGTCGGGGCGGAAGAAAATGCCGGGTTTGATATGCAGCAGATAGGTTTTGCCACCATCGCTCACGCTAGGCAGCGCGCTAGCGGTGTTACCTTCGAGAGTGACAGGTCGCGCCAGATAGTGATAGCGCAGCGGTGGCTCGAACAAGTTTTCGACTAGGGACAGGCTACTCAAATCGCTTGCTAGCGCGGGGTCTAGCGTCACCTCGGGTGCCGTTAAGAGCAAACGCAAGGCAGGTGTTGGCGGCGCGGCATGGCTAGCGATACACCAGAGGGAAAAACAGCAAATCAAGAAGAAGCGCATGGCAAAAGGTGGCCGCAAACGAAGGCGCTATTGTGCCTGAAGCGGCAGCGACGTGCCGCCAGCGCAGAATCTCGCCCAAAAAAAACGCTGCCAGCGTATGCGAAGCAGCGTTTTTTGCGAGACAAAGCGGGTATTGAACAATTAGCCGATGAAATTCAACACCGCGAGGCGCAAGGGATTATCTTCCACCATCAACAACTTAGCAGCCATTGCGCAGCACATGATAACGAGCATAGGCTTGATCAAGCGTGCACCAACGCGTACCGCGCAGCGCGCACCCAATTGCGCACCCAGCGAAGACGCCACCGCCATTGCCAATGCTAATGGCCACAAAATCATGCCTTTGGAGATGAAAATCATCAAGGCGCCAATATTGCAGGATGCATTTGCCAATTTGGTAAAACTCATCGCGCGAATCATGCCCAAGCCTGCCAAAAACACAAAAGCGACCATGAAAAATGAGCCAGTACCAGGGCCAAATACACCGTCATAAAAACCGAGCGCTGGCGCAACGATGAAAGAAAATAGCAAAATAGAAATCTTTTGCTTGCCATCTTCATTCGTCAACTTAGGCGCTAAAACAAAATACGTCGCCACCAATAACAACAACACTGGCACGATCATGGTCAGCATTGTTTTATCGACAAAACTCACCAGCAATGCACCAGAAGCACCACCGACCATAGCGGTCAACACCAAAAATCGTCCGGTGCGCCATTCGATCATCCCTTTGCGCGCAAAAGCGACGGTGGCCGACACCGAGGCCGAAGCTGCTTGCAATTTATTTGTCGCAATCGCGCTCAATGGTGGCACGCCTGCTAAAAACAGTGCAGGTAGTGTGATGAGGCCACCACCACCAGCGATTGCATCAAAAAAGCCGGCAAGGAAAGCGACCCCGGCTAAAGACAAAATCAGACTCATCGTCATCATGAATTCCCTATAAAAGTAAGGTACGTAAGGAAAGCACTCTGCACAATTGGCACAGCACGACCCTGACCTAGGCTTAACCGGGACACGGCTAAACGCAAGTCGATTGAGGAAAAAATCCCCTGTTTTTGTTGGAAGACCGCCATCGGGCTAGAAAAATATCCAGCCCCAATACAACGCTAGCTGCGTTGCAGCAAAAACTAAAGGTTTTGCTTGTTTTACGGCTTAATTAATATGTGGAGCATGAAATATTTCACGCCACAATATTTTGACAGCGATATTACAGATTAACCTTGCACAATCAAAGGATCATGCGATAAAGCGATAGGTTGCGCGAATTTAGAGCTACCAAATAAACGCACCAATAAACGGCGATTATCTTCAACCACATCGCGGCAATGCAATGCCAAGCAATTATTGATCACGATAGCCGACTCTTGGCTCAACGGATATTTAATCATATCGGCTTCATCAATGCCTTGGCACAACTTTTCATAGGCCGATTTTACTAAGCGTGGTGCATCTTTATCGACGGAGAAGCGATACATATTAAAGCGAATAGAAAAGCCGCAGTTTTCATCAAAATCAATGATGGACACGCCTTTACCGTCTTGCCCTTTGCTATCGTCGTACGAATCACTGATGGTGTAATTAAAATACTTACCGGTCAGCGCCAAGGTATTGATCGTGCCGATTTTGTCGAGCACTGGACGAACAGGGATCACGGTGGTTGGTTCACGCAGTGGATTCCACATTGCCGTCAAGATCAGAGCGGACGCTGCTGGGGAATGGCCATTTTCTGCATTCACGGAGCAAGCATATGGGCCTTCAGTATGAGGGCCGAGTGCCAAGCCGGAATGCGAGCTGAGTTCTTTTTTCTCTGGCTCTGCGGCAATTTTTTTCGCGCCGCCGCCTTTGAAATTGCCTACCAAACGTACGAGTTTTGCATCATTTTCGATGTCGTATGCAAAGCTCTTATAATCGACCAACTTCAATAAAATTTGATTACGTGAAGCAATAATTAAAATATTGCGGTCATTTTCCAAATCCGATAAAGCCGGCAATTCCTCTGGCAAATCAGATCCGGTCAATTTCTCCATGCCTTCATATACCAAGGCAGAGACTAAACCATCAGAATAACGTTGCAATACCGCG
>JACPVY010000535.1 GCA_016197345.1 Burkholderiales bacterium | reverse complement strand
AGTTGAATCAGTAAGCTACCGACTGGCAAGGCGTTTTTATGCGTATGCAGATCAGAAATATTGCCGATGCCACCAGCGATCATGATCGGCTTGTGATAGCCGCTCATCTTGCCATGGATGTTTTGTTCCCAAGTACGGAAATAACCGCCCAAATTTGGCCGACCAAATTCGTTATTGAATGCAGCGCCACCTAGCGGGCCGTCGATCATGATTTGCAAGCTGGAGGCGATGCGCTCGGGTTTGCCATACGGCTGGCTAGGCTGGCTAGTCTGCGCATTGCGCTGCGCTAGTGGTTGGGCGATGTCTTGCGCGTTTTCCCATGGTTGCATGGCGTCG
Organism: Burkholderiales bacterium; assembly: GCA_016197345.1. Lineage (GTDB taxonomy): Bacteria > Pseudomonadota > Gammaproteobacteria > Burkholderiales > Burkholderiaceae_D > JACPVY01. The sequence continues at coordinate 1,186 of JACPVY010000535.1, read as the reverse complement.
CTAAATTGCAGGTTGGAGACGGTAAAGCCAGTCAGCCCTGCTTTTGGTTTAGCACCACGGCCAGTCGCACCTTCGTCGCGGATTTCGCCGCCAGCCCCGGTGGATGCGCCGGGAAATGGCGAGATGGCGGTTGGATGGTTATGCGTTTCCACCTTCATCAAGGTATGCGTCAATTCTTCGCTAGCGCCATAGCTGTGTTGCGCACCACGCGGGTAAAAGCGCATCACTTTCGCGCCTTCCATAATGGCCGAGTTATCGCTATACGCAACCACCGTACCTTTGGGCTGCAATTGGTGGGTGTTTTTGATCATGCCAAACAGCGATTTGCTTTGTGCTTGGCCGTCGATAATCCAATCGGCATTGAAGATTTTATGGCGGCAATGTTCGCTATTGGCTTGCGCAAACATCATCAATTCGACATCGGTTGGATTGCGCCCAGCTTTGCTAAAGGCATCAACCAGATAATCAATTTCATCATCTGACAGCGCTAAGCCCAGTTCGGTATTGGCGGTTAACAAGGCGGCTTTACCGCCGTCGATCACATCGACAAAAGCCAGTGGCTTGGCTTGCAGTTGACGGAATAAACCGCTAGCGTGTTCGATTTCACGCAACACCGATTCAGTCATACGGTCATGCAGCAGCGCTTCGATTTGCTGGATTTGCGTGTCTGACAAACTTTTAGCGCCAAGGCTAGAACCAAGGAAACCGGACTTCAAACGCAGGCGATAGCAAATCGCGCGCTCGATGCGGCGAATTTGCGCCATGCCGCAATTGTGGGCGATATCGGTTGCTTTCGAAGCCCAAGGCGAAATCGTACCAAAGCGTGGAATGACGAAAAATTCGACCAATTCGCCCTGTCCAGCGACATTTTGCTCGCTATACGGATCGCCATACACCAACATCGCCTGCAGGCGTTGGCTGTCGTTGTCATTCAAACTGCTCGCGCTATCGACAAGGTGGACGTACTGCCCACCAACGGCGACGATGGCAGGCTCGACTTGTTGCAGGTTTTGCAATAAGCGCTGGGTGCGAAATGCAGATAGGGCATTGGAACCGGGCAGTATCAACATGATTAAGGTCAAGGATGTGCAGCTAGGCTGCGGGTTAATAGAGGTAAGACGAATTCGGTTCGGCTGGCTTCAACCCACCGGGCACCTGCCACACAGTGTGTACTTTGAAGCCACCT
>JACPVY010000534.1 GCA_016197345.1 Burkholderiales bacterium | reverse complement strand
GGTAGCGGCTTTGTTCGGAAATTATTTTTGTTAGTGGTAGCGGCCTTGATTTGTAAGACGGCCTATGATGCTTTTCTGAAGTGAGCCACACTGTTTCACGTGAAACATTCAAATCAAGCGATTTTGATTGTTTCACGTGAAACATAGAACCCATCGCCTACGCTTCACGCGAGAATGGCAAACAGCCCGCAGTAAATGAGCGCTATAATCTCCCCCTTCTAGCCTTCGTCCAAATCCACATTATGCAATATCCAACAGAATTCGACGTTATCGTCGTTGGCGGTGGTCATGCTGGCACTGAAGCCGCATTAGCCGCCGCCCGTATGGGGCAAAAAACACTTCTGCTTACCCATAATATAGAAACTTTAGGTCAAATGTCTTGCAATCCGTCAATTGGCGGCATTGGTAAAGGGCATTTGGTGAAGGAAGTGGATGCAATGGGTGGGGCGATGGCAATTGCCACCGATGAAGCCGGCATTCAATTCCGTATCCTTAATTCCTCCAAAGGGCCAGCGGTACGCGCTACCCGCGCCCAAGCTGATCGCATGCTATACAAGCAAGCGATACGCTCGCGCCTCGAAAATCAACCTAATCTTTGGCTATTCCAGCAAGCGGTGGATGATTTGATGGTGGAGGGTGAGCGTGTAGTGGGCGCTGTCACCCAAGTCGGTATCCGCTTTCGCGGTCGCGCGGTGGTACTGACAGCGGGCACTTTTTTGGATGGCAAAATCCACGTCGGCCTGAATAATTATTCGGCTGGGCGTGCGGGTGATCCACCTGCGGTGTCGCTGTCGGCCCGTTTGAAAGAACTCAAATTGCCGCAAGGGCGTTTGAAGACGGGCACACCGCCGCGGATTGATGGCCGTAGCATTAATTTTTCGCTGCTAGAAGAACAGCCGGGCGACCTCGATCCTATCCCCGTGTTTTCGGTAATGGGCAATGTCGGCATGCATCCGCGTCAGCTGCCTTGCTGGATCACGCATACGAATCAACAAACGCACGATATCATCCGCTCTGGTTTAGATCGTAGCCCAATGTACACCGGCGTGATCGAAGGGGTAGGGCCGCGCTATTGCCCATCGATCGAAGACAAGATTCATCGCTTTTCTAGCAAAGAACAACATCAAATCTTCTTAGAGCCAGAAGGTTTGCTGACCAATGAATTCTATCCAAACGGCATTTCCACCAGCTTGCCATTCGATATTCAGCTCGCACTTGTACGCTCGATGCGCGGCATGGAAAACGCCTACATCTTGCGTCCCGGCTATGCGATTGAATACGATTACTTCGATCCGCGCGGCTTGAAGGCAACGCTAGAGACGAAAGCGATTCAAGGCTTGTTCTTTGCTGGCCAGATTAACGGCACTACTGGCTACGAGGAAGCAGCAGCACAAGGCATGCTAGCGGGCTTAAATGCGGCCTTACAGACGCAAGGACGCGAGGGGTGGACCCCTGCGCGCTCCGAGGCTTATCTCGGCGTGCTAGTCGATGATTTGGTGACGCAAGGCGTGCAAGAACCGTATCGCATGTTCACTAGCCGCGCCGAATATCGCTTGAGCCTGCGTGAAGACAATGCCGATCTGCGCTTGACTGAAATCGGGCGTGAACTCGGTTGCGTTGGCGATGTGCAATGGCAAGCATTCGAAGCCAAGCGCGAAGCGATCGAACGCGAAACTCAGCGCTTGCGTTCAACCTGGATCAACCCACGGATTGTCAGTGCCGAAGAATCGACGCGCTTGTTTGGCAAACCAATCGAACGTGAATACAACCTCGCGGATTTGCTAGCGCGGCCAGACGTGAGCTATGAAAGTTTGATGACGCTACAAGGCTTGCAAGGCGAAGCTTTAGCTGGCCCCGGTTTGGTACAAGATGCAATCACCGAGCAAATCGAAATCCAATTGAAATACGCTGGCTATATCGAACGTCAAGCGAAGGAAATCGAACGCCACGAAAACCACGAAAATCTGAAATTACCAGCGGGCTTCGATTACATGAGCATCCAAGCTTTGTCGGTTGAAGTGCGGCAAAAATTGGATAAGCAACGGCCGGAAACGCTAGGCCAAGCATCGCGTATTTCCGGCGTCACCCCAGCGGCAATATCGCTGCTATTGGTCCATTTGAAAAAGCGTGGTCATTACGTTGGCAACATCAACACAGCAGGGAAGGGCGGAGAATGACGATTGTTTCACGTGAAACACTGCAAGCAGCATTGCAAGACGGCATACAACAACTAGGTTTGCAGCTAAACGCCAGCCAAGTTGAGCAGTTGCTAGCTTATCTGGCCTTGCTGCAAAAGTGGAATAAAGTCTATAACTTGACCGCGGTGCGCGAACCAATGCAAATGTTGACGCATCACTTGCTCGATAGCCTCGCCGCGATTCCGGCTTTTGTTGGCGCTAAGCGCGTGCTAGATGTCGGCGCAGGTGGTGGTTTGCCGGGCTTGGTGCTAGCGATAGCGCAGCCAGAAACCCACGTTACGCTGATCGACACTGTACATAAGAAAACCGCTTTTTTAACGCAAGTGAAGGCCGAGCTAGGTTTGGCTAATGTGAGCGTGCAAACTGGCCGAGTCGAACAATATCAAGCACCTCAGCTATTTGACGTCATCACCTCGCGCGCGTTTGCTGAGTTGGCTGACTTCGTTAATTGGTCTGGCCATTTGCTGGCCGAAGGTGGCCAATTCATCGCCCTAAAAGGCGTTGATCCCGACACCGAAAAACAAAAACTCCCCGCACAGTGGCAGGTTGCTAAGGTAGAAGCCTTGCAAGTGCCACAACTCGATGCCGCGCGTCATCTGGTTTTCATTACGCGTCAAATCAATTCCCAACACTGAGATCATCATGGCAAAAATATTTTGTGTCGCTAATCAAAAGGGCGGCGTCGGTAAAACAACGACAGCAGTGAACTTGGCCGCAGGCCTCGCCAAGCTGAAACAGCGCGTGCTATTAGTCGATCTCGATCCACAAGGCAATGCCACCATGGGCGCGGGGATTGCGAAAGCAAACCTGACTTCCTCGACCTATGAAGTCATCCTCGGCATGGCCGATGTCAAAACCGCGCGCC
>JACPVY010000649.1 GCA_016197345.1 Burkholderiales bacterium | reverse complement strand
GGATCGTTGATATCTAACGAGTCATGGTAGAACGATGCCAACGCACCAACGGTGCCAACCAACACCGACATAGGATGCGCATCGCGGCGGAAACCACGGAAGAAAAATTGCATTTGCTCGTGTACCATCGTGTGGTTGGTCACGGTGTTGACGAATTCTTCTTTTTGCACGCCATTTGGCAATTCGCCATTCAGCAATAAGTAGCAGGTTTCCAAGAAATCACAATTGACCGCCAATTGCTCGATTGGGTAGCCGCGATACAGCAATTCACCTTTATCACCGTCGATATAGGTGATAGAGGAATTGCAAGAAGCGGTGGACATGAAACCTGGGTCATAGGTGAATTTGCCAGTTTGACCATATAACTTACGAATGTCGATCACATCCGGGCCAACGCTGCCCTTGTAGATAGGAAAGTCAATTGAAGGGCTGCCATCGGAAAATGATAGCGTGGCTTTGGTATTGGAGTCGGTCATGGCTCATCCTTGATGAGAGAGGTCAGTGTAAATAAAAAAATCGGTTCAAAAGCTCGCAACAGGCTATCAAGAGCAATCAGCCATCGCGGCGCATCTGCTGCTTACGCGCTTTCACAGGCTAGAAACTATATTGCAGCCTAACTAAGCGGCACGCAGCCGCGCCAACAATGCCTGCACGTCGGGACTTTCCAGTACAGCTTGCGGCGCTGCTTGAATCTCTTTCCGATCAAGCAATAAATCTAATAAATCGTTATCTGTCTGATCCAGCAGTACCGTCAATGCCGCCACTTCTGCATCAGTTAATGTCATTTCGTGTGCATCTAAAAAACGCGTCAGGATGATATCGTTTTCTAGCAAACCGCGCCTAGAGCGCCACCTCAAACGCGCACGCCGAGCAGCATCTGCTTGGTGCGCGCTTGCGGTTTCTTCAGTGGGCAGTTCAGCCATTACACTGCACGCCGCAACATCAGTTCTTTGATTTTGCCGATTGCCTTGTTCGGGTTCAAACCTTTCGGGCACACATCGACGCAATTCATGATCGAATGGCAGCGGAATAAGCGGTATGGATCTTCCAGATTATCCAAGCGGCTGCCAGTGGCTTCATCGCGGCTATCGGCGATAAAGCGATAAGCTTGCAACAAGCCTGCTGGACCGACGAATTTGTCTGGGTTCCACCAGAACGAAGGGCAAGAGGTCGAGCAGCAAGCGCACAAAATGCACTCGTACAAACCATCGAGCTCATCGCGTTCGGTTGGCGATTGCAGACGTTCTTTTTCTGGCGGGATGCTATCGTTGACCAAGTACGGTTTGATCGAATGATATTGTTTGAAGAAGTCGGTCATATCGACGATCAAATCGCGCACCACAGGCAAACCTGGTAGCGGGCGCAAGACGATAGGTTCAGTCAATTCATTCAAATTGGTCGTGCAG
>JACPVY010000648.1 GCA_016197345.1 Burkholderiales bacterium | reverse complement strand
TAGCGCGCCACCAATTGCAAACAGGCTTGCGACATCAACTCAAATGCGCTCAAATTCGCCATACAGTTCTTGTGCAGCTTGTTGCACTTTGGTACGTGCGTCAGCATAGTTGGTCGATGCGGTGAACTTGGTGGTGTTCGCTTTAAACCAGATGCGGAATGCTTTGTCGTTGCCGATACCGGTCATTGCCTTTGGTGTTTTCACCAAATATTGGCTGTAAGCGTCATTGCCAACCGTTGCGTTCGAACCTTGCGACAAGAAATAGAACATGCGGTTGTTAGGGCCGCTGCTATAGTGGACGTCGAGGTTTTTGATCGTGCTGCTCCATGCATCTGGGCTGCTGCCGTCTTGCGATGGTTTGCGCATGTGACGCAGTGCGACGCCATCTTTAGCGATTTCTTTACCTACTTCCCAATCGTTACCTGCTGGGATCACGGTGCCAGTGCCGCCGTTACGGGCATAGGCTTCCACCATATCGCCAGTAATATCGGAGTTGGATTCATTCAAACCACCGGATTCGCCAGAGTAGGTCAGATTCGAGGTTGCTGCGGTCACGCCGTGGCCCATTTCATGGCCGATCACGTCGATCGAACCTAGGCTATAGAACGAAGAACCGTCGCCGATGTACATGCAGCGGCAGGTGTCATCGTAGTATGCATTGTCATAGTTGCTGTTGACGTGTGCGGCGATGTAGAAAGCGGTGTTTTGACCATTCAAGGAACTCCAGCCGAGCACGTTTTTCAGCGTGTCATAGGTATTCATTGCGCCCCACAGTGCATTCACAGCTGCGGTTTGGCCGTTGGCGTTGGTGGTGGAGCCGCCGGAGATGTATTGCTGACCATCGCCCCAGGTGTTGGTGCTATTGGTGTAGATCGAACCTGCGGTGGTGCCGTGGTTAGCATTGGTGATTGCCAAACCGCCGTAGGTGCCGCCCGTGCCACGGGTTGCATCCAACATCGTGTAGGTCGAACCGTTCAAGGTGGTGTTGATAGGTACGGTGCCGTTGTATTGGCTCTTACCGCTACCTACTACGCTATGCATAGCGGAGATTTCTTTGATCAAATGACCATCAACTGCGCTGATGATGCTGTCAACCAGCACTGGACGGCCGCTAGCCATCATGCGGGTTTTGACGACGTAAGCTAATTCATAGCCAGTGACGACGTCTTGCAAATCGGTTGCGTTCAAATCTTTTTCTGCTTTGTTGACAGCAGAAGCGATGCGCTGCGATGTGACGATTGGGAAAATCACCAATTCGGTTTGTGGTTGCGATGTATGGGTACCGTTTGGTGCCAATTTTTTCACTGCCAAATCAATCGCGGCTTTTGCGGAAATTTTTGGTGTGACATCAACGTCTTTGGCGTTTGCACGCAAGCCTTGGCCAGCTTGGCCTAAGCCTTGGCGACGTTCAGAAACTGCTTCGCTGACCAATTTGCCAGCAGCGTCGGTAACCACGACGGATTCACCGTGCCAGACGCGGACGCCTTTGTAGGTGTGGTCAACGCGGGCAACTTTGGTGCCGGCGACGCCAGGATGTTCGCTACGAACGACGTAGCCATGATTGCTATCCAAACCATGTTTGGCAGCGAGGGTATTTACCAGGGCGGTATTTTGTTGTGGGGAGGCAGCAGCGACTGGGGCAGCCATCAATTGGGTGGATTGATTTGCGGCAAGAGCTGAGGTAGAGGCGAGCGCCAGCGACGCGGCGATCATAGTCAAACGCAGATTCATGAAGTCTCCAATAATTATAAGTTTGTGTGTGCATATCCCTTCGTGAGGGACAGCCCCCGCGCATAGCCACACGCCTTCCCATCGTTCGTGGGATTGATTTCGTTTGGTATAACTCGGGTGAGATGAATACTATTTTGCGGAGCTGAGGATTGTCAAAACAATCATTAAAAAAAACATTAAACGTTGTTTTCGTTAAAATTGAAACAAACTACCGAATCAGAGCTAGTTTTTGTTAAAATAAAAACAAAAAGCAAAGGCGCAAAGCCCAAAATAACGATAGGGGAGATGAAAAAAAGACATGAGTTCAATCGCAGCGAGAGTAGAGCAGGTAGTCATCGAATCGGCATTTTTAACCGAGGGTATGGTACGCGGCCTCATTAATTTATCGGAACTGGCGCGGCAATTGCAGCCGCAACTGGAAAAAGACATGTGGAAACCTGTTGGTCAGGCGGCAGTCGTGATGGCGCTTACACGCCTCGCCGTCAAGCTACAACAGCGCGACCATGTGGAAACCACATTGCTGCCCCAAATGGCAGAATTAACTACCCGTTCGGAGCTGACGGAATTTACTTTCCGTAGCTCGGCAACCTCACGAGAATGTCAGGGG
>JACPVY010000123.1 GCA_016197345.1 Burkholderiales bacterium | reverse complement strand
TCATTGACTCCCCCGGCTTCCAAGAATTTGGCTTATATCACTTGAGTGAAGGCATGCTAGAACGCGCTTTCCGCGAGTTTTCACCGGTGCTAGGTGGCTGTAAATTTTACAATTGTCATCATATTAACGAGCCACATTGTGCCGTGTTAGCGGCAGTGCAAGAGGGCAAAATTGCGGCGATGCGGCACAAGCTCTATGTGCAATTGCTGCATGAAGCGAGCCAAGTGGTGTATTAACAGCCTCGCAAGTTGTGGTTAGGGTTCGAGTGTGAGTTAGCGTCCGATAGGGGCGCGGTGTCGACAGGGCAATCTTCCTTGCAAAGGTTGCTGAAAGCGCTAATTCCTGCAATGATGGTCGCGCGGCGCGTCATTGTGCGAGCGTGGTTGGCTTGGGGGCGGCTAAACATGAGGAGTGGGGCATGAAGATGTTTGTGCACGACGACGAATTGGCGCAGTTGGAGATGCAAGCCGCATCTGCCACCGAGCGGCCTAGCGTTGTGCATCAGGTTTCCATCGCTTGGCATTTACGTCAGCGCAATACGCGCCGCGCGCAAAACATCGCCCAAGAATTGCTCGCTCGTCTCGAAACTACCCAACTTGCATGGCAGGCCCGTTTAATGTTGGTATTGGGCGAAGCAAAATGGTTGTTTGCCGAATTTGAGCAAGCGAGCCAAATGGCGCAAGATGCCTTGCAACATTTCAGCCATCTGCAAGACCATAGCGGTTGCTGTGACGCCCATTGGTTGATTAGCGCGATAGCAATTGATCAAGGGCGGCAGCAAGATAGCGCCGAAAGCCTGCGTGCCGCGGCCAAAAGCGCGGCGTTAGCCGAAGATAGATTGCGTGCAGCGATAGTCGATGCGGCCCAAGCGCGCTGGGCTTTTTTTGCCGATGCGCGCGCTAGCGATGCCGAATGGGGCGAGCGCCTCAATTTCCATTTAGCGGAAGAAGAACCAGCCTTAGCGGCGTGGACGAATGATTTTCGGGCGCTACAGGCGAGCCAAGCAAGCGACCATGCCAATGCGGCGCGCTATTTCGTCGCTGCGCATGAAGCGGCGTTGGCAACTGGGCAAATCCGTGCCGCCATCATCGACGCCACCAATATGGCGGAAGATTTTTCCAAACTCTCCGATCACCATTCAGCACTAGAACAATTTCAGCGCGCACTTGAAATCGCCCGCCCCACAGGCTGGCCGCGTTCGATTGGCGCTTGTTTGATGCACACGGCTGATACCATGCGCCGTTTAGGGCGCTTAGTGGCAGCACAAGAGCTTTTGCAAGAGGCGCTACAGGTGATGCAACCTCTGGCGCAAGCGCGCAGTTATGCGCATGCTTTGCAGTATTTGGGCGATTTAGCGCTGGATTTAGGCGATTTTCCACTCGCATTGAAGAGTTTTCAGGGCTTGGAGCAACGCGCAGATGCCTTGCAACATTTGGATTTCAAATGTGTCGCGCTGAGAGGTCAAGCCCATGCGTTGGCGAATCTCGGACAGGGTGAAGAAGCTGAAAAAGTCGCCGCTAAGGCGCTCGCTTTGACACGCAAGCAGGGCGATGCCTATGGCCATATCGATAGCCTGCAAGTGATGGCTGAAATTCATGCCCGTTTTAATTTGCCTCTGCAAGATCCGTGTAGCGAAGCTAGTCATAGTTTGCATTTTTTGCGGCAAGCGGTGAATTTAGCCGATACCATTAGCGGCTATCTCATCAATAGCCAGTTGCTCGATATGTTAGCGCGGGAATATGCCAAAGTCGGCCAGTTTGAAGCTGCCTATCAAGTGGCGATACAGGCGAACGACACGCGCGAGCGCACTCACAATGTGCAGGCGACCAATCGCGCCATCGCGATGCAAATCAGTCACCAAACCGAGCGCGCTCGGGCAGAAGGTGAGCACCATCGGCAACTTGCGGCTTCTGAAGCGAAACGTTCATCCATTTTGCAGCAAACTAGCGCGACGCTAGAGCATTTGAGCGCAGTCGGGCAGGAGATTACGGCCCATCTGGACCCTAATGCTGTTTATCAATCGCTCTATCGCCATGTGCAGGGAATGGTAATGGCCAATTCGTTTGCCATTTATGTGACGACTGATGATGGCAATCAATTGCGGCGCTGTTTTGGCATTGAAGGCGAGCAACGCTTATCCAGTCATTTAATCGCTATTTCTGATCAGGAAGCCAATTGCGCTCGGGCGGCGCGTGAGCGGTGCGAGATTTTGCGCGATTTATCCGATGGCGCGACGCATGAAGAAGGC
>JACPVY010000647.1 GCA_016197345.1 Burkholderiales bacterium | reverse complement strand
GTTGGCGCAACCAGCTTTCGCAATTTTCGATTTGCGCCAGCAAAGTGGCCGAACCTTCCGTGCCAGCCGATTCACGATAAGCGCGCACTAAGCGCTCATCCCATTCATGTTGCAAGGCCGTTTCGACAATATGCGCCGCTTCTTCGTGCAGACCACGGCTATTGAAAGCGTGCGCCGCACGGGCGACAACAAAGGCTTTGCGCTTATCTTCGCTCGCCACACCAGACCACACCCGGCGCAAGGATTCTGCATCATGTGAAGAATCGAGTAATAAATCTTCATAGGCCAATTCGCGCAAACGCATCGATAAAGCCGGATGCAAGGCGTGGCGTTTGTCCAAGGTTTTCACCAAGCGCAATACTTCGGGCCACATTTTCGCTTGCTGGCAGGCTTTCAACGCTAATTGCTGGGCATAGATATGGCGCATACCGCTGGCATTGAGCTCATTCACTGCTTCTAGCGCTTGTGCTGGTTTGCGATCATCAACCAGCAATTCCGCCGCGACCACTAAGCGCGCAGTTTTGAACGAGGAATCGCCTTGCATACGGGCAAACCACTGATCGCGGCGCTCGCCTTGTTGCATATGATGGGCAGCGCGCGCGCCGATCAGCGCCGCGAGGCTGGCGTTTTCTGGCAAATCACAAGCGCGGATAGCGGCTTTTTCGGCATGACCAAAACGCCCTTCCAACAAGCATTTCAGCGCTTCGCGCAAGGCTTTATTAGCCTCACGTTCGCGCCGCTTTTGGCGATATTGCGCCACCATTTCCGGCATTTGGCGGGCGGCATTGAAGGTGCGCAGCATGAAATACATCACGAAAAACAGCACCAGCCACAGCAAAATAAATAAATTCAGCGATAAATCGACGCGATACGGTGGATAAAACAGCACCACATTGCCCGGATTAAAGCGGGCAGTCACCGCCACCCCAATCGCGGTAGCAAAGATGGCAAGCAGCCAAAGGAATAAACGCATAGTGTGAGTTCTCGGATTCTGGTCTAAGGCTTAGCTTTGTAATTACGCACAGCCGTCAGGCTCTCGCCCAAGTTTGGCATCTCAATCGATAAATTACTGCCCTGCACCGCTTTCAATAAAGTCAGCGCGGTTTGCGTTTGCTTGGCGCGAGTATCGAAAAATTTAGCGATGCTATCTTGCGCCGCCGCTAAATCATTGCGAAACGCCACTTCATTGCGCGAGAGCAAGGCTAAGCGCGCATTCAATAAGCGTAATTTGACATTTTCTTTGGCGAAATAGGCTTGACTAGGCGACATCATCAACGCAACCGGGGTTTCTACGCTACGCACCCGTATCAATTGCTGCACTTCTAGCCACATCTCGCTTGAAAAGCTATTCCAATGGTCTTCCAGTGCTTGGCCCCATTGCGCCCACATGCTCGGCTCTTCGACCTTGGTTTCTTTCGTCTCTTTGCCATCTTTGCCATGCGTGCCCTTAGCGCTAGCGACTTTCGGCGCCGCCTGTATCACGGGCTTTTTCGGTGGCAAGCTGATTTGCGCCGGTTTTTCGTCTGACACTAGCGGCAAATTATCGATTTGGCTGATCACGCTATCAAGACGTAGCGCTAAACCAGGCAAATCGAGATTCGGTAGGGACTTGAGTTTTTCCGTGTCTTTCGCAATCACACGGCGGATCGAAATAAATTGCGGCTTATCCGAACGCGATAAGGTGCGATCAGCATTTTGCAGCGCAATCAGCGCACCTTGCACATTGCCCGCTAACTGCAATTGCTGGCTCGCGGTGGACAATACTTGCTCGATTTCGGCTAAAGCCCAATCGTCGCGATTTTTCGACAGATCTTGATACAGTTGTTCTAACGCCAATTGCTGGTTTTGCGCTTCGGCTTGTTTATTTTCCAGCACGCTGAACTTGGTGATTAATTCTTTGGTGCGCTCTTGCACCGTGGTCGCGATGACGCGCGTTTCGGTCGTCGTCACATCGGTGGTGCGCAGGCGATTCGCCATTTCTTCCCGCAAGGTGCGAATCTCGTTATTAGCGGACCACCATTGCGCAGCCATTAACACTGCGAGCACGCCGACGGCGAGGGTAAGGGGTTTTTGCAAAGAATTCGACATCGCTTGTGCTGTGTGAGGACTGTTTGGATCAACGTAGCCAGCGTGACCAGAGTGGCCCTGCTGACTGCTAGGGTGAGCAGGGTTGGCAAGACTCGCCACGGGCGTCAAGGCCGTGTTCGGGGCAGACTCGTTGCCTGCATGCTCATTAGGTGGAATTTCACTCATAAATTCGATTGTAACGCGGCCAGCATGCCAGCGTCGCCTGCCGCGCTGAGCTGAATGTGGCAAAAGCCCAAAGCACGCGCGGTTTCAGCAATGCGCACATGCGGCACGATAATTTGTTGCCGTTGCATATCTGCCACAAGCGTTGATGCCACCTGCCCTTCTTTCATCAGCGCTGCGCCCGGCATTTTAGCATCAGCAACAGAGATCTCAGCGTGCTCTTCTTGTATTTTGTGCAGCATTTGCATTAAACCACGCAAAGCTTCTGAACTACTGATCAACCACCAGCACTCGCTACGCAGCAAATCTTGCAGGCGTTGCCGCACTGCGGGCGTCAACTCTGGCAGTTGGCGCTGGTAAGCCGCC
>JACPVY010000646.1 GCA_016197345.1 Burkholderiales bacterium | reverse complement strand
TCCCTTTGGCGGCAAGGCCATTCTCAAGCGCCAGGACATCACCACCGATGCCGTGACCGAGCCGGAAAAGCCCTTGATTGATGAAAACGCGATTCTCGGATTTGCGGCCGACACCACGCGCAAAATGCCCTGGACGAATTCCCTGTTCCAGCGCCTGGTGGGTGCTTTTGTGTCGGATACCGAGCGCGTGGGAAATTCGTTCACGGTCGCCAGACGCAAAATGTGCAAGTGGGTGCAGGGCAAATCGTCAATCTGCGCTATCCGCTCGCCACTAGCTATGGCTGGTATGACCTTGCCATCCAATGCGGTAATAGCGCCCAATTTTTGCGCCATATCGCGGGCCACGTCGAAACGGGCAAAGCCAGCCGCACTGACCCATTACTAGGTAGCGCCGCAGGTGTGGCTAGCTTGGTCGTGACGACTGGCGCAGTGAAACGCAATAGCACCATTGTCTTGGGGTATAGCGTGCCTGCAGCTAAAGTCGATGGGCAAAACTGGATTGGGATTTATCGCGCAGGCAGCACACCGGGTGGGGTTGGTTCTTTGCTATGGCAATATGCGCCGCTTGCTTCGGGCGCGCTGACTTTTGATACGACGAAGTTGGAAGTGGGCGATTACGACGCTTACATGCTCTATCAAAATGGCTATGTAAAATTGGCCGGGCCATGTAGTTTTAAAGTGATCTAGTACTGCGTAATCTAGCGCCGCATGATCTAACACAAGCGTTGCGCTAAGCAAATAAAAACGGGCTACGTGAAAACAGTAGCCCGTTTTTGTTGCCTATCGTGGCACTATGCCGAATGGAATGGGCTTAACAAAGTCACCATTTGCCCAAAAATACGTGGGCTAGCGGCAATCACATTGCCTTTTTCCAAATAATCCGATTCGCCGTTAAATTCGCCGACGATACCGCCGGATTCAGCAACCATCAATGCGCCGGCTGCCATATCCCATTTCTTCAAGCCTTTTTCAAAAAAGCCATCAATCCGGCCTGCTGCAACATAGGCTAAATCTAAAGCAGCGGCGCCTGGGCGACGCACACCTTGGGCTTTTTTTGGGGTGATATTTTTTGATAAAACTTTTTGTTTGAGTGC
>JACPVY010000122.1 GCA_016197345.1 Burkholderiales bacterium | reverse complement strand
AAATCGACAGGAAACGATGCCCCTGCCGGGTTGTACTGCACCGCTTGTGTGGTCACATGCAACCACGCGATTGTTAGTACAGTTTCTTTTAAGGCATGCTACTAAATGAATCCAGTGTTCTTTTCTAGCCTCATTTATTTGCATTACCTGCATCAAGTGAATCACTTCCGCTTGATATTAAAATTTCTCAATAGCAATAATTATTCAACACCGCAATTGGCACAGTTCTCAACAGTCAGGCTGCCTTCTCTTTATCCTACTCTTGAGCATCGGAGTCAAATAAAATTAGCGTACTGTGCCTTGCGTTGGAATATAGCTCAACTCAAACCACAAAAATGGCAGCAGCCTCGCTATTTTCCACAACATGTTGATAACGGACTATTTTTTACTGCTAGCGAGTGGCTCTAACCCTTTAGGCAGAGGAAAAGTGACATGCTCTTCCACGCCATCAAGGCTACGCACACTTTTCGCGCCACACTCTTTTAAGCGATCGATCACCGCTTGAACCAATACTTCTGGTGCTGAAGCACCCGCCGTCACGCCAATGCGCGTGCTGTCTTGTAGCCATGCCGGATCAATTTGCACCGCGTTATCAACCATATAGGCTGGCACACCTTTTTTCGCGGCGACTTCGCGCAAGCGATTCGAATTCGAACTATTTGGACTACCAACGACGATCACAACATCTACTTGCGGCGCCATAAATTTGACAGCCTCTTGCCGATTCGTGGTGGCGTAGCAAATATCACCTTTCTTCGGCTCGATGATTTTGGGGAAGCGTTTTTTCAGCGCCGCAATGATTTCAATCGTATCGTCCACCGATAATGTGGTTTGCGAGACATAGGCCAACATCTCAGCATCACGCACTTGCAAGGTTTCAACGTCCGCTACCGTTTCGACTAAATACATGCCATGATCGGTCTGTCCCATCGTACCTTCCACCTCGGGATGTCCGTGGTGGCCGATCATAATGATTTCACGGCCTTCACGCTGCATTTTCGCTACTTCGACATGTACCTTCGTCACCAAGGGACAGGTTGCATCGAACACTGATAAGCCACGCGCTGCCGCTTCTTGACGCACCGTTTGGGACACACCATGTGCAGAAAAAACGACGGTGTTGCCAGCTGGTACATCTGCCAATTCTTCAATAAAGATCGCGCCTTTTTTGCGCAAGTCATCCACTACATAGGCGTTATGCACAATTTCATGCCGCACATAAATGGGCGCACCAAATTGTTGTAGTGCTCGTTCAACGATTTCAATTGCGCGATCGACACCAGCTAAAATTTCTTTTTCCATGTTGGCAGCCTCGTCTTAAAGAATTCCAATGATTTTCACATCAAAGCGCAAGGTTTGCCCTGCCAATGGGTGATTAAAATCAAACAGTGCACCATCGTCATCCATTTGCAACAAGACACCAGCAAAACGACCACCGCCTGGCGCTGCAAAATCGACCAAGTCGCCCTGTTGATATTGCGCATCTGGTGCGGAATTTTCCGCCAAAGTGGCCTTCGAGATGCGTCTTACGAGCTCTTCGTTGCGCACGCCAAAGGCTTGTTCAGGTGTCAATGTAAAGCTTTTTTCACAGCCCTCTGGCAGACCGATCAAGCAGGCTTCTAGCGGCGCTGCGAGTTGGCCTTGCCCTAATAGCAAGGTTGCTGGATTACTGCCAAAGGTACTGACGATATCGGCACCATCACTGCCCACCAATCGATAATGCAAAGTCAGATAAGCTTGACTAGAAACAAGGGGCGCGGTGGCCTCAACAGATAAATTGTGCATACAATCTTTGAAAAATTAATCTAGCCCGTATTGTAAGCTAGCTCGGAGTGCATGAACGCTATCTATCCCCCTCAGTTTGCCGCTTCCCCCTGCCATCGCACGGTCCGGAAAAACCGAATGCACTGGCGCACACATTTTCTTTGCATCGCTATTGTCAATAGCACTGTATGCATGTACAGTTAAGGCAATTCTGCAGCCCTTCATTTGCGTTGTTCCATACAACTGACCACGGAGGCACTATGTCAATTCAAGACTGGCCTGAAGATCAGCGACCACGCGAGCGCTTGATCAAAAACGGTGCGCAAACTTTGTCTGATCCAGAACTTCTGGCAATTTTCTTACGCACTGGTTTGCCGGGCAAAAATGCGATTGAACTTGGTCGTGAATTAATACAACACTACGGCTCGGTCGCCCAGCTATTTGCTTCTAATTTCGAACGCTTTTCCAAGCTACACGGCATGGGTCCAGCCAAGTATGCACAGTTGCAAGCGGCCTTTGAACTTTCACGCCGCGCTTTGCTAAATGATCTCAGTGAAGGCGTTATGCTCAACTCACCGCATATCGTCAAACAATATTTGCAACTCGAACTAGCCCAACAATCCGCTGAAGTCTTTGTTTGCCTCTTTCTCGACACCCAGCATCGCTTAATTTGTAGCAAACAGCTATTTTCAGGCACGCTACGCCACGCCAACGTCTATCCCCGCGAAGTTGTGAGAGCGGCGCTCGATCACAATGCGGCGGCAATTATCTTTGCCCACAACCATCCTTGCGGCTCTGCCGAACCGAGCGAGTCTGACTTTAGCATCACCCGCCTGCTGAAATCAGCGCTAGATCTGATCGATGTCATTGTTGTTGATCATATCGTCGTCAGCCGACAAAGTACTCACTCATTTGCAGAACACGGCCAATTGTAGGCAGCGCCTCTGCGGCCTGCCAATTGGTGAAAGTACGTAGCTCTATGGAAAGATATCCATATTGCAATCATCAAGAAAAGTGTTGCTCCAATTGTTAAATTTCAAAAATATTTCATGACACAATTTTTTTTCATAAGTCGTTGAAATTCTGGGCTTTTTTCTATATACTCTCGTTTTTCCGATGTTGGAAACCTTTAAGGAGTAGTGATATGGCACGTGTCTGCCAAGTTACCGGGAAAAAGCCGATGGTCGGCAACAATGTTTCCCATGCAAATAACAAAACGAAACGTCGTTTTTTGCCTAACCTGCAAAATCGCCGTATTTTTGTTGAATCTGAAAACCGTTGGGTCTCGCTGCGCATCTCGAACGCTGGTTTGCGTGTGATTGATAAAATCGGCATTGATGCCGTTTTGGTTGATCTGCGCGCCCGCGGCGAAAAAGTCTAATTAGCAAATAAAGAGGAATTATTATGGCTAAAACAGGCCGCGACAAAATCAAGTTGGAATCGACTGCAGGCACGGGTCATTTCTACACGACTACCAAAAACAAACGCACCATGCCAGGCAAAATGGAGATCATGAAATTCGATCCCAAAGCGCGTAAGCATGTGGCCTATAAAGAAACCAAGATCAAGTAATTGCATCATAGTTTCTTTCCCCTGCGCTGAAGTAATGTAGGGGATGGTTATCGGATTCGCATAAAAAAAGCCACTCATCGCGAGTGGCTTTTTTTATGCGCGCTTTTTATCGAATTCAAATTGGAGGGATTTCTGCGATTTATCCCCCTTCCTTCTTGCAAACTCTTTTTAATGCAGGCTAAAGCAAAATAGTTGAATGCTGCCGCAAAATCGCGTGCCCAATAAAAAACAGCGGCCGAAGCCGCTGCTTTTTTATCTGCTACAAGCAAATCAATCAAGCGTAACTACGCAAACGCCAAGAGAACTCTTGCAAAGCTTGAATGCCAGACGCTTCAGCCCGTGCGCACCAGTCTTGCAATTGCTGCAGCAATTGCTCGCGACTGAAATGAGAGCGCTCCCAAATCGCGGCCAACTCAAGGCGCATTTCATGAATAGTTTGCAACGCCTTGCTATGTTCCAACAACTCGCTCAACTGCTGCTTTTGTGGCGCTTCCAATTTACCTGGTTCACGTTGCAGCAACTTACGCGCCGATTTCAAAAAGCTTGATTCCAACTCACCTCTTTCACGCAAGCTCTTCAATTCGTCACGCCAAGTCTGCTTCAAAGTTTTCGCATATTTCGCCATCACATCATAGCGATTCGCGATTACCGCCTGCAATGTATCCAAATCTGCCACTTGTTTGCCTTGCAAAAACTTTGGCGCAGGCGCCACTTTTTTTACTTTTGCAAGGTGCAATGTCTCCAAAATGCGGATATATAACCAACCGATATCGAACTCAAACCATTTCGACGACAATTTCGCCGAGGTGCCAAACGTATGATGATTGTTATGCAACTCTTCACCACCAATCAAAATGCCCCATGGCACGATATTGGTCGAAGCATCTGCACACTCAAAATTGCGGTAGCCCCAATAGTGGCCGATGCCATTGATGATGCCGGCCGCCGTTACCGGGATCCACAACATCTGCACTGCCCAGACCGTGATGCCAATTGCCCCAAACAGCAAAATGTCGATGAACAACATCAACACGACGCCTTGCCAGCTGAACTTGGAATACAGATTTTTTTCAATCCAGTCATCTGGCGTGCCATGACCATATTTGTCTAGCGTTTCTTGATTTTTAGCCTCTGCGCGATACAATTCGGCGCCCTCAAAAAACACTTTTTTAATACCTTTTGCGACCGGGCTATGCGGATCTTCGTCGGTCTCGCATTTTGCATGATGCTTGCGATGAATCGCGGCCCATTCTTTCGTCACTTGGCCAGTCGTCAACCACAGCCAAAAGCGGAAAAAATGACTAGGGAGGGGATGCAAATCCAAGGCGCGGTGCGCTTGATGACGATGCAAGAAAATTGTCACGCTAGCAATCGTGATATGCGTCACGATCATCGTAAACAGAAATACCTGCCAGCCGCTAGCACCCGTAATGCCGTTACTAAAAAAATCTATCATTGCATTTAATATCATTACAGCTCCAGATAAATTGAAGACCAACCTAAACAATCTCGCCCGGTTAGTTTTTTTGTAGACGTTTGAAGATTTTACCCCTGAAAAGCATCCCCAAACTCAGGTGTTGCCAATAAAAATGATCTCTTTTTTTTCCTACGCAAAATATTCCAAATACCCGTCATTTCGCAGAAAGCGTACCTTCCACAATTCGAATTTCGCGCTGCGGAAACGGTAATTCGACACCACGCTCTTGCAATAAACGCCAAATTGCTAAATTGACTTTGGATTTCACGCCACCACGCCCATTTTCAGGGTCGCTAATCCAAAAGCCCACTTCCAAATCGATGCCATTGTCACCAAAGCGAACCACGATAGCCTGCGGCTCTGGCGATGGCACGACGCGCTCTATGCTACGTACAACTGCTTCAATTTCCGGCAACAGTTGTTCGATGTCGGTGCGATAACCCACTGTTAAATTCACGCCCAAGCGTAAGTTATTGTCGGATAAGGAAAAATTCTGCACCACGCCAGACACTAGCATTTCATTCGGAATCACCGACTCAATGCCATCCAATCCTTGCAATACTGTATAGCGTGTATTGATTTGTGTCACTCGGCCATAGTATTTATCTACGCTAATCATATCGCCGATTTTTAAGCTGCGATCCAATAAAATCACGAAGCCAGAGACGTAATTGCTAGCGATTTTTTGTAAGCCTAGGCCTATCCCCACCCCTAACGCACCGCCAAAGACCGATAGCACCGTCAAATCAATGCCAACCATTGCGAGGCTGATCAGCACTGCCACC
>JACPVY010000675.1 GCA_016197345.1 Burkholderiales bacterium | reverse complement strand
CGCGGATCGCCGAGGTCGACGCGTCGGAGCTTCGCGGCGACGATCAGCAGGCGATCACCCACGTCCACGCTGACGAGACGATGGCGCAGATCCGCGCGCTCGCGGTGAAGGACAAGCCGCTGTTGCGGATCCTCGACGCGTACGACGCCGGGTGCGAGACGAGAGAGGACGTGCTCGCACATGCGCGGATGCAGAGCCGCACCTATCACAACGCGTACGGTCGCCTCCGGCGGATCGTGCGTCACCTGACCGACCACACCTTTGCCATCGATCACAGGTTGGCCGACATTCACGCCAGCATTCATGCCGCGATCAAGCACGATTTTGCGGGTGAAGGCATCGCGTGCATCGTACAAAATCTCGCCCATCACCGATTTCACTTCGGCACGCACTGGGGCCGCTAGCAATTCGCGCAGATGGGCGTTTTCCATCGCAAGATATTGTTCTTTTTGTAAGGCTTGCGCGTGCAGGATTTGTTGTTGGCGCAAATCGCGGACTTCGTTTTGCAATTTGGCGAGAGAGGAAAAATAGCTACCCGTGCTATTCATGGCGTCGCGCGGCGCTAGCGCGAGCATTTGCACGGGGTAAAGTGCGGTGGCGATACTCTGTCGCACCACGACGAGGGTCTTCAGGCGGGCATCCGCTAGCAGCAGGCAAATAGAAACCAGGGCAAAAAAGACGACCTTGGCCCGCGCCGATGCACCTTGCTTGAAAAGTGGCGGAGGACTGTATTCCATTTACTTTCACGAACTGTAGGGGATATCAAAACCTAAGGCGTGGGCAGTTATGAGCTGTTGAGTCTCGCTTTGTGTGCGTAAAGCGAAGTCTCTCAGTTCAAATCAGCGCCACTCGCTACCGTTTTCGACATCCCATGTAGGCTAGCGCTCACCATGCGAGCAAAAACAGCTTGCCAGTTGACGGGCTGCCTAGCAACGCCCGTAACCAACAAGCCGCCCAATGTGTACACCGTTTTTCTGCCACTAGCGTGGTGCCAGCGGCGGAAAGTTTTGCCTTTATTCGCTAGAGAAGATAGAGCCTAGCTTATCCATTCTTTCCAGCGCCATGCCCGAACCGCGCACCACGCAAGTCAGTGGATCTTCTGCCACCAGCACTGGCAAGCCAGTTTCTTCCATCAGCAGACGATCCAAGTCGCGTAGCAAAGCGCCGCCGCCAGTCAACATCATGCCTTTTTCGGCAATATCCGCGCCCAATTCTGGTGGCGTTTGTTCCAGCGCGTTTTTCACGGCGGAAACGATATTGTTGAGCGGATCAGTCAGCGCTTCTAAAATTTCATTGCTAGAAATGGTGAAGGAGCGCGGAATACCTTCCGACAGATTGCGCCCTTTGACTTCCATTTCTTTTACTTCTGAACCAGGGAAAGCCGAGCCGATGGCTTTTTTGATCGCTTCAGCAGTTTGCTCACCGATCAACATGCCATAGTTGCGGCGGATGTAGTTGACAATCGCTTCATCAAACTTATCGCCGCCGACGCGCACCGAACCTTTATAGACCATACCGCCTAGGGAAATGATGCCCACTTCGGTAGTGCCGCCGCCGATATCGACCACCATCGAACCAGTTGCTTCCGACACTGGCAAGCCAGCACCGACTGCTGCCGCCATTGGTTCTTCGATCAAATACACGCGGGACGCACCAGCACCCATCGCCGATTCACGAATCGCGCGTCGTTCCACTTGAGTCGAGCCGCAAGGGACACAAATGATGATGCGAGGGGAGGGACGGAACAGCTTGGTGTCATGCACCATGCGGATGAATTGCTTGAGCATTTGCTCGGTGACGGTGAAGTCTGCAATCACGCCATCTTTCATGGGACGGATCGCTTCGATATTGCCTGGCACTTTGCCCAACATCTGTTTGGCTTCTTTGCCTACTGCCTGGATTGTTTTTTTGCCATTTGGGCCGCCTTCTTGGCGGATCGCAACGACTGAGGGTTCGTCTAGCACAATGCCTGCGCCGCGTACATAGATCAAGGTGTTGGCCGTACCCAGATCAATTGCCAAATCGTTCGAGAAATAACTACGTAAAAAACCAAACATGGGTGTCCTGATGCGCGCAATACTGCGCCTAAGCAATTTTTCAAAAAGGTATGGAGGTGGTTGCTGTCAAAGCGGACCGAGTTTTCCTGCGGCGCGGCCTAATTGCCGCTGTCATCGCATTAACCCGACATTCTACCTTATAATTTGCTGTCGCTTTGCTAGCGTAGCGCGTTCGCAGCAATTGCTCAGTAATTCTTTTGACGCTGCTCTTGACGCCAGAACTTTCGCTAGCGAGGCTTTTTTTGTTGCGCTGCATCCAAAGCGAGTTACTTGGATGCAAAAGCGAAAAAGCTGACGCTGGCATCGTGTGAAAATGGCAATCTTGACTGAGAAGAATCACCGTTAAGCTATGCTATTGGCGCGACTTTTAGAATATTTCCTCAACTTTTTGCGTGCGTTCGACGCCGCCCTGTGAAAAATCATGTCCCTCAACTTAGACGATGTAAAACGCATTGCCAATTTGGCAAAGCTCGAATTAACCAGTGATCAGATGGCGCATAGCCTCGAACAGTTGAATAATATTTTTGCGTTGGCGGAAGACTTGAAAGCGGTCAATACCGAAGGCGTGACGCCGCTATCGCACCCGATCGCTGCCTTGATGCCAGAATTGGCGCTACGCCTGCGTGAAGATGCCGTGACTGAGCAAAATCAGCGCGAAGCTTTCCAAACGGTAGCCCCAGCAACCCACGATGGCATGTATGTGGTGCCGCGCGTGGTCGAATAAATTCCTATGTAGGGCGGGCTGCATGCAGCCATGTAGGGTGGGCAAGCTGCCCACCAAAACCGTTGAGCTTAAATAAGCAGCTTAAAAGAATAGAACACTATGCATACCAAATCTCTGAAAGAATTGTCTAGCTTGCTACAAGGCAAGCAGATTTCCGCGCCGGAATTGGCGCAGCATTATTTACAACGCATTCAAGCCAGTGACTTGAATGCGTTTTTGCATGTGGATACCGAGTTGACGCTAGCACAAGCGGCAAAAGCGCAACAGCAAATCGATGCCGGATTAGCCGGACCATTGACGGGTATTCCAATCGCACACAAAGACATTTTCGTCACCCAAGGCTGGCGCTCAACCGCTGGTTCGAAGATGCTAGAGAATTACATCAGCCCATTTGATGCCACTGTCGTTGCCAAGCTGCAACAAGCTGGCATGGTGCATTTGGGTAAAACCAATTGCGATGAATTTGCAATGGGCTCGGCAAATGAAAACTCGGCCTACGGCCCAGTGAAAAATCCGTGGGATAAATTAGCCGTGCCAGGTGGTTCGTCTGGTGGCGCTGCTGCTGCCGTCGCTGCGCGTTTGACGCCTGCCGCCACCGCGACCGACACTGGCGGCTCGATCCGCCAACCGGCTTCGCTGTGTGGTGTCACCGGGATCAAACCAACCTATGGCCGCGTGTCACGCTATGGCATGATCGCCTTTGCTTCGTCACTCGATCAAGGTGGCCCGATTGCGCAAAGTGCTGAAGATTGCGCTTTGCTACTCAATCAGATGACTGGTTTTGATGCGCGCGATTCAACTAGCTTAGAAGTAGCGGACGAAGACTACACCCGTGATTTGAACTTGCCACTAGCGGGTTTGCGCATCGGCTTACCACGCGAATATTTCGCGACTGGTTTGTCCAGCGATGTCGAACAAGCGGTACGCGCTGCCTTGGCGCAATTTGAAAAGCTCGGTGCAACTCTGGTCGATATCTCTTTGCCGAAAACCGCTTTGTCGATTCCTGTGTATTACATCATCGCACCAGCGGAAGCATCGTCGAACCTGTCCCGCTTTGATGGCGTGCGCTATGGCCATCGCGCTGAGCAATACAAAGACCTCGCTGAAATGTATAAAAAATCGCGCGCCGAAGGTTTTGGCCCTGAAGTGCAGCGCCGCATTTTAGTCGGGACATACGTGCTATGTCATGGTTATTACGACGCCTACTATCTGCAAGCACAGAAAATCCGCCGCATTATCGCGGATGATTTCCGCGCTGCATTTGCGGAGAAATGCGATGTCATCATGGGGCCAGTTTCACCGACCGTGGCTTGGGATTTGGGTGACAAAACCGATGATCCAGTGGCGAACTACATGGCCGATATTTTCACGCTATCGACTAGCTTGGCTGGCTTGCCGGGGATGTCGATTCCTTGCGGTTTTGGCCAAGGAGAGAAAAACGGCAAGCGCCCAGTTGGTTTGCAGATCATCGGTAATTATTTTTCGGAAAGCAAATTGCTCGGCATCGCGCATCAATTTCAGCAAGTGACAGACTGGCATCGCCTTTCACCGGCTGGCATCTAATGATTTTGCTACGCGCCATCGCTCTGTCCCTGTCGCTATTCTTGGCTAGCGCTAGCGTGGTGGCGCAAGACAATTCAACTTCGCTAGCGCTGAAATTTTCATGCAGTAGCAGCGTTGGCGAAGGGGATGAACGCGTGATTTATGCTGATACTGGCGAGTTTGTTCTGCAAGCGGGACAGATCAGTAGTTTTCGCTGGGAATCGAGCTTGCATCGTCGCACGCATGGCTTTGATTGCAGTGTCGATGAAAGTGATGGTTTGCAGCTTGATGTGCTAGAGCAAGGTTGGCGGGTGCGAGTGGTGGATGCCGCTAGCGCGCGCGAACGGCGTGGCTACGATAGGGAGCGTGGGCGCTTATGCACGGTGCGTTTGCTGCGCGAGGGGGAATATCTGCATGTGCTACCAAGCTGCGCCACGCTATGCGGTTCGCGTAGCAATTTTTCGGAATTGAGGATTCATTTGCGCAGCAAGGATTGTGAATACCTGCAATAAGACATGCCGTTTGGCGTAGGGCGGGCAACTTGTTGCCCGCAGCAATGAATCTCGTTCTTTGCAACTTAGCCACCAAATGAACAAGTTTGAGAATTGCTCCTGAGAGTGATGTTGATTGGTATGGGCCGTGGTGGGCGGGGTGCCCACATACGCGCTAACCAGTTTTAAATATAGTGAATAAGGTAATGCGTCCCCTCGCCCCTTGTGGGAGAGGGCTAGGGAGAGGGGGATCGTGGCATAGAAGCGGCGCATTTCACGGCAATAAATTGAAATATATGATTTATTTTATTGCCGGGTAGCGAAAATTTTCTGTTTCTGTGCAACGTCCCCCTCTCTCCCAACCTCTCTCCCACGAGGGGAGAGAGGAGTTTAGCTGCTCATTTAGATTGGGTTAACGCATAGGCGAGGCACCCACCTACCTAACCTACAAACTAAGAATGTAAAGAGGAAATTATGCAATGGGAAGTCGTCATCGGTTTTGAGACACATGTACAACTCACAACCGCATCAAAAATTTTTAGTGGCTCATCGACCCGTTTTGGGCAAGAGCCGAATACCCAAGCCAGTGCGGTGGATCTGGCTTTGCCAGGCGTATTGCCAGTGCTGAACAAAGGCGCGGTTGAACGCGCGATTGCATTTGGCCTCGCGGTTGATGCAAAAATTGCGCCGCTATCCGTGTTTGCACGCAAAAACTATTTCTATCCCGATCTGCCGAAAGGCTATCAAATCAGCCAATTTGAAATTCCGGTCGTGCAAGGCGGTGTGATGCACTTCATGATGGAAAAAGATGGCAAACAAATCGCAAAATCGGTGCAATTAACGCGCGCCCATTTGGAAGAAGATGCGGGTAAATCCGTCCATGAAGGTTTTGATGGTGGTAGTGGCATCGACTTGAACCGCGCTGGCACGCCTTTGCTGGAAATCGTGACCGAGCCAGATATGCGTAGCGCTGCTGAGGCGGTAGCGTATGCCAAAGCCTTGCATACGCTGGTGGTGTGGTTAGGCATTTGCGATGGCAATATGCAAGAAGGCTCGTTCCGCTGCGACGCGAACGTTTCGGTGCGCAAGGTTGGCCAAAAAGAATATGGTACGCGCTGCGAAATCAAAAACTTGAACTCTTTCCGCTTCTTGGAAGACGCCATCAATATCGAAGTGAAACGTCAAATTCAGTTGATTGAAGACGGTGGCGAAGTGGTGCAAGCAACGCGCCTGTATGACCCAGATAAGCGCGAAACGCGCGAAATGCGCACCAAGGAAGATGCGCAAGATTATCGCTACTTCCCTGATCCTGATCTGCCGCCGCTAGTCATTAGCGAAGAGATGATAGCGAGAGTAAAAGCAACGATGCCAGAATTGCCAGCGGCGATGCGTGCGCGTTTTTGCACCGACTTTGGCTTATCGGAATACGACGCTAGCGTGCTGACGCAAAGCAAGGAAATGGCGCAGTATTTTGAAGCAGTGGTGGCGGCAGCAGGCAAAGCACAAGCGAAAGCGGCGGCAAACTGGTTGATGGGCGATGTCGCTTCGACCTTGAACCGCGCTGGCGTCGAAATTAGTGAATCGCGCGTTTCCGCACAGCAGCTAGCGCAAGTGTTACAGCGCATTGCCGACGGCAAAATTTCCAACAAAATTGCGAAAGATTTGTTCGCGGAAATGTGGGCGGCGGATAGTCGTGACGCAAACTTGGCTGATAGCATCATTGCGGCGAAAGGCTGGGTAGTGATTTCCGATAGTAGCGCATTAGAAGGCATTGTTGCTGCCGTGCTGGAAGCCAATCCAAAATCGGTGGAACAATTCAAAGCGGGTAAAGAAGCCGCGATCAACGCACTGATTGGGCAAGCAATGAAGGCTAGCAAAGGCCAAGCTAATCCAGCGCAATTGACGGAGTTGCTGCGCAAGAAATTGATGGAGTAGCTTGCTGAAAAATAAGTTACTGAAATAAGTTGTTGCGTTGACGCAAAAGCCGCTGCCGAGAAAAATCCGCAGCGGCTTTTTGTTGTTTGCTTGCTTGGTTTTTTCGGTGCTTTGTAAAGTTTGCTTTTCGCTCTT
>JACPVY010000674.1 GCA_016197345.1 Burkholderiales bacterium | reverse complement strand
TGAGTTGCACATGGTGGCATTGACGCCAGAACGCACCCAGTATCTCTCAATGGAGGCAAAATGAAACGCACCAACGCTAATGCCGCGCGCGTAGCCACTGGTAAAGGTGTCCCTTTTTGCAAAAGCCCGATGCTATCGGTGAAATTGCCTAGCGGTCGCTCGCGTTTTGTATTGTTCGTTTTGTTCAGCGCTTTCGCCGGATTAATTGGCCGCGCGCTTTGGTTGCAGGGTATTTCGACCGACTTTTTGCAGAAAAAAGGCGAGTCGCGCTTCGCTCATACGCTGGATTTGCCGGCGACGCGCGGCAAGATTACTGATCGCACGGGACAGGTATTGGCTTCGTCTGTCCCCGTTAAAGGGATTTGGGCGTCACCAGAAGATGTCTTGCAACAACCCAAAGAGAAACTACGTGAGCTGGGCAAATTGCTCGACATGAGCGAAATGGAATTGCTGAAAAAACTCGATTCCGACCGTAGCCTCGTGTATTTGAAGCGTCAAGTTGAGCCTGAAATTGCAGACAAAGTTGCTGCGCTTAAAATCGACGGCATCGAAATGCGCAAAGAATACAAGCGCTATTACCCACAGGGTGAAGTGATGGCGCATGTGGTGGGTTTTACCAATGCGGAAGATGTCGGCCAAGAAGCGATGGAGTTGGCGCAACAGAAAAGTCTGGTCGGGGCGCCAGGCACTCGTCGCGTCATTAAAGATCGTTTGGGACACATCATCGAAGACATCGCGGCCGTGCATGAACCGCATGATGGCAAAGATTTAGTGCTGTCGGTTGATAGCAAATTGCAATATATCGCGACCTCACAACTGAAAGATGCGGTCGAAAAATACAAGGCCAAAGCAGGTGCGGTGGTGGTGCTGGATGTCAAAACGGGCGAAGTGCTAGCGTTGGCCAACTACCCAACCTATAACCCGAATAACCGCGCCGCGCTCACTGGCCAGCAATTACGCAATCGCGTGATGACGGATACCTTTGAGCCCGGTTCGACCATGAAACCGTTCACCGTCGCCTTGGCATTAGATACCAAGCGCGTGACGGCGAATACCCTGATGCAAACCGCCCCGGGCCGAATGACGATAGGCCCAGCGACGATTAGCGACGCCCATGCACATGGCATGCTAACCGTGTCGCAAGTGATTCAAAAATCTTCGAATATTGGTACCGCCAAATTAGCATTGCAAATGCAACCGCAAGAAATGTGGGAGCTATTTACCAATGCGGGCTTTGGGCAGCAGCCACGTTTTGGTTTTCCGGGTGCAGTCGCCGGTCGCGTGCGTCCCTATAAAAAATGGCGGCCGATTGAGCAAGCAACGATGAGCTATGGCCACGGTATTTCTGTGTCCCTGATTCAATTGGCACGCTCTTACATGATCTTCGCTCGCGATGGCGACATCATCCCATTGTCGTTCCAAAAAGTCACCGAACCACCGCCATCGCAACGCGTCATCTCAGCCAAAACCGCGCGTGAAGTGCGCGCTATGCTAGAAACTGTCGTCAGCCCAGAAGGTACTGCGCCGAAAGCACAAGTGCCGGGTTATCGCGTCGGCGGCAAAACCGGGACAGCTTATAAAGTCTCTGGCGGTCGCTATGACAATCACAAATACATCGGCTCTTTTGTTGGCATGGCCCCGATGTCCGATCCGCGCATCATCATCGCCGTCATGATTGATGAGCCGGGTGGCGTGTATCACTTTGGGGGGGACGTCGCCGCACCGACCTTTTCGACGATGGCAGCGAGTGCTTTGCGTTCGCTGAATGTACCGCCTGATTCAACCATCACCAACATCATTATTCCAACCGACGGTGTGCAGGAGAGCATGTGAGAAACGAAATTCAAGTCGCAGCTGGCCCGCAAGAACAGTCTATGCAAGCCGCAACTGAAGCGATCCATGCTTGCGTAGCGTGGTTAGCTCAATTTGTGAATGCCGCCCACGGCCCGGCGCAATTGTGTGCCGATTCGCGCCAGTTGAATACTGGCGATATCTTCTTTGCCTATCCCGGTGATATCGGTGATGGGCGTAAATACATTCCCGCCGCAATTGCCGCAGGCGCGCAGGCAGTGGTGTATGACGACAGTAATTTCGCGTGGGATGACAGCTGGCAGGTGCCGCATTTCCCTTTTGCGAATTTGAAATTGCAAGCAGGCTATATCGCCAATCAATACTGGCAAAAACCCGATGCGGAAATGTATACCGTGGCGGTGACAGGCACTAATGGCAAAACCTCGTGTGCGCTCTGGCTGGCACGCGCATTAGCGCGGCCGGGCGAGCCTTCTGCCGTCATGGGGACACTCGGTGTCGGTTTGATGCATGCGAGCAAATCCAAAACGGAAGTCGAATTTGACGAAACCGGTTTCACCACACCGGATGCGGTGTTGTTACAAGCAAAACTGAAGCAATTGCGTATTGCTGGCGCCCATGCGCTAGCGCTAGAAGCGTCTTCCATCGGCTTGGTGCAAGGGCGCATGCATGGCTTACATTTGGATGCCGCCGTGTTCACCAATTTGACGCGCGACCATCTCGATTTTCATGGCGATATGGCGGCCTATGAGGCTGCTAAAACCCGTTTGTTTTACTGGCCCGGCCTGAAGCTGGCAGTGATTAATCTGGATGATGCAATGGGTGTGCGCCTAGTGCAACAGCTATTGCAGCGTGGTAGTGATGCGCCCGCCATCTTGACCTATAGCGTACGCGGCGAAAAGATGGAAGGTGTCCCCGCGTTAGTCGCTAGCGAAGTGCGTAGCCGCCATGCTGGTACGGAATTCAATCTCGAATCCCCTTACGGCGCAGCGCATATCAAAACCCATATGGTGGGTTTGTTCAACGTCAGCAATATTTTGGCGGTGATGGCGGTCTTGCTCGGTAAGGGCATGACGATGCGGGCGGCGCAAGATGCGATCGAGCACCTAGCGCCAGCACCGGGCCGCATGCAGCAACTCGGTGGCCACGAGGCACCGATGGTGGTGATCGACTATGCGCACACGCCAGATGCATTAGAAAAGACTTTGTCTGCATTACGCCCGGTCGCGACTGAACGCAATGGCCAATTGTGGTGTGTATTTGGTTGTGGTGGTGACCGCGATCCAGGTAAGCGGCCGCAGATGGGTAAATTAGCGGAAAGCGCTGATCACGTTTTAGTGACCAGCGACAATCCCCGCAGTGAAGACCCACATAGCATCATCGAACAAATTTTGGCGGGCATGAGCAAGCCAGCGCAAGCGATAGACGATAGGGCCGCCGCGATTTTGTCGGCGGTTAAACACGCCGGCAAGCAAGATGTGATTTTGATTGCCGGTAAGGGACATGAAAATTATCAGGAAATTCGTGGCAAGAAATTGCCATTTTCTGACGCTGATCACGCCGCGCTAGCCTTGGCTACGCGTGCCAGCATGAAAAGGGCAGGGTAATGGTAGCAGTAGCAAAAAACGGAGAAGGCTTGCTCGCAGGCGTAGCGCAAACTGCGCGTGCGCTGAGCGCAGCGACGGTCAGTGGCAATACCTATGCCAGTTGGCAAGGTGTCACCACCGATAGCCGCCAAGTAGAACCGGGTAATTTGTTCATCGCTTTGCGCGGTGAGCGTTTTGACGCCCATGATTTTTTAGATCAAGTGCAATTAGCTGGGGCAACAGTGTTAGTAGTCGAGCGCTTGCCTGAAGGCTTGCAATTATTGCCGCAAGTAGCGGCGATTGTGGTGCCAGATACGCGTCGCGCATTGCAAGAATTGGGCGCAGCATGGCGTCGCCAATTCGCCTTGCCCTTGATTGCGGTGACGGGGAGCAATGGCAAAACCACCGTCAAAGAAATGATTGCGAGTGTGTTGCAAGCGGCGTTTGGCGCCAATTATGCGCTAGCGACGCAAGGTAATTTGAATAATGACTTAGGTGTCCCTTTATCGGCACTGCGTTTGCATGCCGGACATAAAGCGGCGGTGCTAGAGCTGGGCATGAATCATCCCGGTGAAATCGCCTTGCTGGCCTCGATAGCCCAAGCCAATGTCGCGCTCGTCAATAACGCCCAGCGCGAACATCAAGAATTTATGGAAAGTGTAGCGGCGGTCGCGGCGGAAAATGGCAGCGTGCTACAAGCCTTGCCACCTTTTGGCGTCGCCGTTTTCCCATACGGTGATGAATTCACACCGCTATGGCAGGAATACGCGGGGACACGTCCAACTCTGCATTTTGGTTTAGATGCTGCTGCCGATGTGAGTTGCACCTTCCAAGCGCAAGAATTTGGGGCGCTGTTGCAAGTCGTCATGCGCGACCCGGTGCAAACGCAAACTTTCTCACTGCAATTGCAAGCCGCAGGTGAGCACAATGTGCGCAACGCTTTGGCGGCAATCGCTTGCTGCCATGCGGCAGGAATCGAATTGTCAGCGATTATCGCTGGCTTAGAAAATTTCGCGCCAGTCAAAGGCCGCTTGCAACGCAAGGCAGGCAAGCTTGGCCAGTGCGTGATCGATGACACCTATAACGCGAACCCGGATTCGGTGCGGGCGGCGATTGATGTGTTAGCCAAAACGGCAGGCAACACCATGTTGGTGCTAGGGGATATGGGCGAAGTCGGTGATAACGGCC
>JACPVY010000673.1 GCA_016197345.1 Burkholderiales bacterium | reverse complement strand
TGGCTTGCTGGTATTCCACGGAGAATCGGCTACAAAGGTGAGTCACGCTATGGTTTGCTGAATGTGATGCATCACGATAATGCCGAAAAGCCGCGCGCGATGGTGCCGTTTTATGCCGCGCTCGCTAATCCGCCAGTAGCCATCGCGCCCGACGTCAGCGCCTTTCCCAAACCACGTTTAACCGTAGATGAAGCAGAAATCAAACGAGCGATGGGCTTTGTCGGCTTGCAAATGGATTGGCCGCTGGTGGTGTTTGCACCGGGTGCCGAATTTGGCTCGGCGAAGCGCTGGCCTGCCGCGCATTTTGCCGCGCTCGCCAATTTGGTCTGGCAGAGCATGCCGTATGCACAAATCGCGCTGCTAGGCTCGACCAAAGATAATCCGATTTGCGAACAAATCGTCGCTAAAGAAAAGCGCATCCGCAATCTCGCTGGTTTAACCCGCTTAACCGAAGCGATTGCGCTGATCGCGCGCGCCGAAGTGGTGGTGTCGAATGACTCGGGCTTGCTGCATATCGCCTCTAGCTTAAATCGCCCAGTACTCGCGCTGTATGGCCCAACCGATCCCGATCATGCGCCACCGTTTTCCGATATCTCGCGCTCCCTTTCGCTACGCTTAGACTGCGCCCCCTGCAAAGAGCGACGCTGCCCACTCGGCCATCGCAATTGCATGCGGCAAATGCTGCCGGAAATGGTGCATGGCGAGCTGAAATCGATGCTGAATTTGACGCGGGTGCCCGTTGGACCGCTCGACAATCCCACCATAGAAGAGGCATGAGCCAAGAAGGATGAAGATACTGTCCCTCTTTTCACACATCAGTTGCTCTACGCTTGGCGCGCTTGCCTTATGCACGCCGCTTAGCGCGTTTTCTACTGATGCGCCTCCCGCTAGCGCGCAGCATCAAATCAATCGCTGCAACGAATTAGCGACTTGCATCACCAGTATTTTAGACAATGCTAAAGAAGTCGATTTGCGCCCGACTTTTGAAGCGATGCAAAAAATGAAGACGATGCTGCGTGCCGATTACGTACAAAGCCAGCGCGCCAAAGCCGCCAAATTTGCTGGCGCGAAGCAAACGCCTGCCACGCCCAGCACTGAAGAAGCCTTGCGCCATGCGATCTTGCTCTCCGATCACCCGAGTCGCTTATACAAGCAATTGGGTGAATTGATGTTGCAGCAAAATAATGCAACTGCTGCCGAACACGCTTTCCAGCAAATGTTGAAATACACGCCGACCGATAGCCATGCTTGGCAAGGTTTGGCCGAAAGCTTGATGGCGCAAGACAAATTGCAAGCGGCGGTATCCGCCTTGGTAGTCGCATATGAATGGGCGGACAATAAACCGACGTGGAAGGCACAATACCTCGCGCGCCGCCATCCACTCTATCGCGCTGCGCTCGATGCGGTGAACGAGCGCGCCATCGCCGTGCTTGAGCAGACTCAAGAAGTGCGAGCGCGCGGTGTGCAAAAGCTAAAGGATTTAGGCATCCGTGCTGAGATTTTGCAAAATCCCGAACTACGCTGTGGCCCACCAGAATATCCCGCTGAAGCGCTACGCAAATCGCAAGTCGGGACAGTGCAATTGCGCTTTATCTTCTTATATTTCAAAATTTTCCAAAATTTAAATTCACAATTTCCTTTATTTAAATGATCATGATAATGAAAATAATCTGTGTAGGTTTTACCATATGAGTAAAATAAGTGCTTTAGTAGCTATTCTTAACAACAAAAGACGAACAAAAATATTTAAAAAAGGAAAAAATCTCCGACAAATTTAATAATAATATACAAATTCTCATTTTTCAATCAATTCCTTAATCTCTAATGTATTTTTTAAAATATTATATATCAATGTTATTTATCAAAACAACAAG
>JACPVY010000672.1 GCA_016197345.1 Burkholderiales bacterium | reverse complement strand
CACTACGGTGCGATCCACGCTAATGCAATGCGTACGCCGGGGCAATTTAGCCATCCGCTCGTAGTGCGCGCCAAACTCGAAATTGCTGCCGCGTGTCATGCGCATGGCAAAGTAGCGTCGCACAATGTCACTACTGATATTAAAGACAGCGCCGTCGTCGCCAACGATGCCGCGCGCTGCGCCCAAGAATTTGGTTATACGCGGATGTGGAGCATCCACCCCGCCCAAATCAAACCCATCGTCAAAGCCTTTACACCACGCAATTCAGAAGTCGCCGAAGCTTTGGGGATTTTGCTTGACGCCCAGCGTAACAACTGGGGACCGATACAACAGCACGGCAGGCTGCATGACCGCGCGAGCTATCGTTATTATTGGACTATTTTGCAAAGAGCTAAAGCCAGCGGTTTGCATTTGCATGAAAGTGCAGCGACTTTGCTGTAGTACCTTATTTTTATTTCGCTTTTTTATAGCGGTAGCAATCTCGCCGCATCTGTTTGAAAGAATGATCATGTTAAATCGTATTTCCCGCCTCACCCTCGCCTGCTTCGCCGCCTTAGCCGTCGCGAGTTTTGCTAGCACCAGCTATGCCGCCAATGTCACTAGCGATGCCAAAACCACGGTCAAGAAAAAAGCCAGCAAAAAAAGCAAGGCAGCGCCCGTATTAGCGGATGAAAATCCAGATACCAAAGACGCTACCAGTACCGAATTCGAATGCGAGGCAGGCAATAAGCTGACCATTTATAACCACGCTACCGACGAACAACACGTTGCATTGCGTTGGAAAAATAAGTTAGCGCAATTGACCCGCGTGGATACCTCGACTGGCGCCAATCGTTTTGAAAATACCCGCTTAGGCTTGGTTTGGATCGGCATTCCCGCTAAAGGCATGTTGCTCGATGCCAAAAAAGGCCAGCAATTAGCGAATGAATGCAAGAGCGCAGAACAACGTGCCGTGCCTGTAGAACCAGTGGCACCGACCGCACCTGCAACACCAGCAGCGGCCGAGCCAGTCAAGGGCTAAATCAGTAGGGTGGGCGGAAAACCGACGGGGAGCATGCTCCCCGCCCGCCCACCATCACTTCGCCGGTGGTAGCACTCATTCATTGACGGCACGGCGCAAGCCCATTCAGGCTTTAGTTTTTTACGACGTTTTGGTGGGCGGGGAGCATGCTCCCCGTCGATTTTCGCCCACCCTAAGTTGTCCGCAACAACCGCAACACCAAATTCAACTTGCTCTTACCAAGTTGTGTGTTTAGTTCGTTATTTAGCTGTTTTATACATGTCAGCATGTAGCAAAAAGTTTTAAAAATATCAGTATGTATTCACCAGTTGACCGCACTTTAAGGAGATGTCATGGCCAGCAACACTCTTAATTCGTTGAAAAGTTTCAAACTATCTGAAGATAAAAAGGGCCAGTTTTATTCCTTGCCCGCGCTGCAAAAAACGCTAGGCGTGGACATCTCCCGCCTGCCTGTATCTATTCGCGTTGTGTTGGAATCGGTATTGCGTAATTGCGACGGTAAAAAAGTGACCGAAGAACACGTCAAACAACTCGCAAACTGGAAGCCAAATGCCGAGCGTACCGACGAAATCCCATTCGTCGTAGCGCGCGTTGTGCTGCAAGATTTCACCGGCGTGCCTTTGCTCGCTGACTTGGCAGCAATGCGTAATGTAGCCGACAAAATGGGCAAAAATCCGAAGAAAATCGAACCATTGGTGCCAGTCGATCTGGTGGTCGATCACTCGGTACAAATCGATCATTTCCGCGAGAAAAAAGCGCTGGATTTGAACATGAAATTGGAATTTTCGCGCAATAACGAGCGCTACCAATTCATGAAATGGGGTATGCAAGCATTTGATACCTTTGGCGTCGTGCCTCCAGGCTTTGGTATCGTGCATCAAGTCAACTTGGAATACTTGGCACGCGGCGTACACAAGCAAAAAGATGGCAAAGCAGGCGACATCTATTACCCAGATACCTTGGTCGGTACTGACTCCCACACCACCATGATCAACGGCATCGGCGTGGTTGGCTGGGGCGTGGGTGGTATCGAAGCAGAAGCGGGCATGCTAGGCCAACCAGTGTACTTCTTGACGCCAGACGTAATCGGCGTCAACTTGACTGGCAAACTGCGTGAAGGCTGCACCGCAACCGACTTGGTGTTGACGATTACCGAAATGCTGCGTAAAGAAAAAGTCGTCGGCAAATTCGTTGAATTCTTCGGCACTGGTACCGCTTCTTTGTCGCTGACTGATCGCGCAACGATTGCGAACATGGCTCCAGAATACGGCGCAACCATGGGCTTCTTCCCAGTGGATGATGCGACGATTGAATACTTCAAAGGCACGGGCCGTAAAAAATCCGAAATCGCCGCATTTGAAGCCTATTTCAAAGCGCAAAAAATGTATGGCATCCCGAAAAAAGGCGAAATCGACTACACCCGCGAACTGTCGCTCGATTTGTCCACCGTTGCACCATCGTTGGCTGGTCCAAAACGCCCACAAGATCGTATCGAATTGGGCAATGTGAAAGCCAATTTCGCCGATTTGTTCAGCAAACCAACCACCGAAAACGGCTTCAACAAAAAAGCCGAAGATTTGACCGCCGTGTATGAAAATGCCGATGGCGTCAAAGTGAAAAACGGTGACGTCTTGATCGCTGCAATCACTTCTTGCACCAATACCTCGAACCCGAACGTCTTGTTAGCGGCTGGTTTGCTAGCGAAAAAAGCGGTCGAAGCAGGCTTGAAAGTGGCACCACATATCAAAACTTCGCTCGCCCCTGGCTCGCGCGTGGTGACCAAATATTTGGAAGAAGCGGGGCTGTTGCCTTACTTGGAAAAACTCGGCTTTGGTGTCACGGCTTACGGTTGCACCACCTGTATCGGTAACGCCGGTGATTTGACGCCAGCGATGAATGAAGCGATTGTTAAAAACGATATCGTGGCTTCTGCTGTGCTATCGGGCAACCGTAACTTCGAAGCGCGTATCCATCCAAACATCCGTTCTAACTTCTTAGCTTCGCCTCCACTCGTGGTTGCTTACGCTATCGCTGGGAATGTCAATGTTGACTTGATGACCGAGCCAGTTGGCAAAGGTAAAGGCGGCAAAGATATTTACTTGGGCAACATCTGGCCAACCAGCCAAGAAATCGCTGATTTGATGAAGTTCGCGATGAATGCGAAAAACTTCAAAGACAATTACGCTGACGTCAAAGGTGCGCCAGGCAAGTTGTGGGAAAAAGTCGATACCACCACCGGTATCAAATACGATTGGCCAACTTCGACCTACATCGCAGAACCGCCATTCTTTGCCGATTTCACGATGGAACCAAAAGCTGCCGCGACCTCGATCAAAGGCGCGCGCGCACTGGGCGTGTTCGGCGATTCGATCACGACCGACCACATTTCACCAGCTGGCTCGATCAAAGATTCGTCGCCTGCTGGCAAATGGCTGCTCGCCAACGGCGTCTTGAAGGCAGACTTCAACTCCTACGGCGCACGTCGCGGTAACCACGAAATCATGATGCGCGGCACCTTTGCTAACGTCCGTATCAAAAACACCATGATTCCACCAAAAGCTGACGGTTCGGCAGTCGAAGGCGGCATCACGATTCATCAACCTAGCGGCGAAGAAATGTCGATTTACGACGCCGCGATGCGCTATGTGGCGGATGGCGTGCCAACCATGGTGTTTGGTGGTGAAGAATACGGCACTGGTTCGTCGCGTGACTGGGCGGCAAAAGGGACGCAATTATTGGGCGTGAAAGCCGTGATCTGCCGTAGCTTTGAACGTATCCATCGTTCGAACTTGGTCGGGATGGGTGTCTTGCCTTTGCAATTCAAAGGCGAAGATAGCGTTAAGAGCTTGGGCATCACTGGTAACGAAAGCTATGATTTGGTCGGCTTGGATGGCGAAATCAAACCACAGCAAGACGTCACCTTGATCATCCATCGCGCTGACGGCAGCAAGCAAGAAGTGCAAGTGCTGTTGCGTATCGACACCCCAATCGAAGTCGATTACTACAAACATGGCGGTATTCTGCCATTCGTCTTGCGCCAATTGTTGGCCGCGTAAGTACTGCCAGCCT
>JACPVY010000121.1:1678-13044 GCA_016197345.1 Burkholderiales bacterium | reverse complement strand
GATAGAACTCAACGTCAGTGCGATTGAGCATAAAAAAGAAGGCTTGAGTGATCGCCAATTCGTCACTGGCGTGATCCACTATGAAAATGTCGATAAAGCTTGGAAAAATAGCGACGGCCAAGCCCTCATTCCAGAGGTGAAACCCGGTGTGATTTTGTATATCAAACCCAGTTTGATAGGCAAAGAAATGGCTGACGTTTTGAACTATCGCAAAACAGAAGCCACCTTTCCGCATGAAAGCACCGCCGATCAGTTTTTTGACGAAGCACAATTTGAAAGCTATCGCACGCTAGGCTATCAAATCGGACAACTCGCCTTTGGCAAAGGTGCCTTCAACGATGTGCCAGAAGAACGCGACTATACGGTCGAAGCGCTAGCTGACGCCTTGTATGCACAATGCTGCGCACCAGAAAAAAGCAAGGCCGAGGCGTAGCCCTGCAACAGTTTGCGCCAAAGCTTTGCGAAATGCATCACGACTTTCGCCCACGCCCGCGCGCGGCAGGCGCGCTCGCGGTGAAGCGCGACATATTCGCGCTTTAACTGGTTTATGATACGCACTCATCTCTGCAGACAAAGATCACAATGGCTCTCTCCACCAATAAAACAATTTTTCTCATTCTGGGCATTTTCACCGTCATCGGCGGCGCTGGCGCCTATTATGGTTACACCCAAATGCGCCAAGTTACCTCGCTGAAATATCGCACGATGGAAGTCGATCGTGGTGATATCTCCCAAATTGGCACAGCCACAGGCACCTTAACACCGCTACTCGTGAACACTGCACCAGATGGCAGCCCACAAGAGACTGTGTTGATGCAGTTGGAAGCGAACATGACGTCCGCGCAAGATTTGGCTTTAAAAGAAGGACAAGTGGGTGATTTCTCTGTCGATGCCTACCCAGATCGCAAATTCACCGCCACGCTCAGGCAATTCAATCGCCTCGCCACGAGCACACAAAGTAGCGCACAAAATCCCAACAACTATAAATTGGTGCTGGATGTCGATAATACCGAAATGTTGCTCAAACCCGGCATGACGGGACAAGTACGCTTGGTGACAGAGAGCCGGCAAGATGTGCTACGCCTACCTAGCGCGGCATTGAGCTATCGCCTACCAGACGAAATACGCCCATTTATCGAAGAAAGTGCCGAATCTAGCGAAGCGGATGAAACCGCGAAAAGCAGCGAAGGTGGACGTAACGCGAGGGTGTACATCCTCAGCCCAAGCAATCTACCTTTGCCAGTGAATATCAAAGTCGGCTTTTCAAATCCACGTTACACTGAAATTGTCGGTGGCAAGCTGAGAAGTGGCATCAAGGTCATCGTTGCCAATCAAGATACCAGCGGCAATAGTAGCAACAACAGTTCTGCTAGCGCGGGTAGTGCAAGCAATGGCAAAGAATAAGCGACAAAGAATACGCTAGACGATGAAGTGCGTAAGATAAAAGGGGACAGCTTAATTAGCATGTCCCCTTTTATTTTCTTCGCCGCTAACGCGTGATTTTATTTGCCCAAACTGCTCAAATAGCTGCTACGTGCTTTCAACGCGGTGTCTGGCGAATCCGAGAAAACACCATCGACGCCAAGCGCATAAAAGGCTTGCAACTCCACACTCGCATCGCCTTTTGCATCAAACGGTTGGTTGTAATAACCTTTTTCATTGCGGAAGGTGTAGACATGCACGAACAAGCCCGCTTTATGCGCATCGGCGACCACTGAGGTTGGTGCCTGCATCGTCGAATCTGCATAGCCATTAAAGCTAGCGTCACCATCGACATCTTTGCAGGCGCCAGCGGCGTCTAATGCACATTTGACTGGAATCAACATCGGCTTCCACGCACCAATACCATCGGCATAGGCTTTGATTTCAGCCAAACCAGCGGGCGTCAACATGCCGTCAAACAAACGGGTGTCCCCCGCCAATTTCCAATCGGTAGGTTGGCTATACACCAAATTGCCGGGCGCAGTGCCATAAATCATTTTGCCCGTCTTGAAATCGACATCATAAGCATCGATCAACTGGATTTGCTTGGTCAATGAGCCGATTTGACGCAAGTATTTCAAGCTGCCCGGCTCAAAGCTTTGCACGAAAATCGGGGCGTCTTTGCTATTGAGATTATTGTCTTTGATAGCTTTGAATAAAGCATCTTCCAAGCGCACTGGCAGCGCGCCGGATTTGGTCAACGCTAAGTGATAGCTAGGGTTTTTCGTTTCAGGATAAATGCCAACGGTACGCCCGTTTTCGCTCGCTTTGAGCTTGATCAAATCCAAAATTTCTTGGAAGGTGGCGATCTTAAATTGATCGTTATAGCGTTTCGCTGCATCGTGGTTGGGTGAGCGCGCGCGTAGCGTTTTCAACTCAGCCAAGGTGAAATCCGCGGTGAACCAATCTGCCGCCACGGCTTCCCCATCGCCATTTTCACCAGCGCGCTTGCGGCTAGCAAACTCAGGATGATTGGCGACATCAGTGCTGGCACTCAAGGTCACGTCATGGCGCGCCACTAGCACACCGTCTTTTGTCAACACTAAATCGGGTTCAATCACATCGACGCCCATGGCAATGGCGAGCGTATAGGCTTCCAACGTTTCTTCAGGAAAATACGCACTTGCACCACGGTGCGCCAACACCAAGGGCGCTTTACCGTCTAGGGTGGCGAGCGTGTTCACAGGAGTGGCCGGAGTGACATTATTGGTATTGCTACCACCACAAGCGGCGAGCAGGGTCGCAGCAACAAGGCTAGCGATGACATTGAGAGACAGATTCATGGTTGATTCCAATCGGCTTGGCTTGAAAGAGGCCGCAGCATGGCAGACGACGATGACATCCCTATGAATATTCGCCACTGCCTGCAAAATTTGCCGGAATAATCCTAGCTGCTGTGGCAAACTTGCCGTTTCCTTTCCGCTTTCACAACACGCCCTCTATAGGAGATGCCATGGCCAGCCAGCCTCACCCTATGCTCGTGCGCGGTTTTTTACTTGCCGCCGCGTATAACATTTTTGGCATGCTGATTTTTTCGCAAGGCTTTAGCAATACGCTATTAGCGCAGCAAGATCCGGCCGTGTTTTCTTGGCTAGGGCCAGCGAGCATCGTGCTATGGGGCGTTGCCTATGGCACAGTTGCGCGCAACTATCTCGCCGTACCTTGCCTTTGCTTGTTGTTTTTTATAGAAAAAATGATATATGTGTTCACTTGGCTTAGTTGGTTGCTACGCCATGGCCACACCCTAGCGGATTTGATGGCGCAATCGCCGACGACTGCCTTATTCTTCGCTGTATATGGCGCGGGCGACTTGCTGTTTGGGTTGATGTTTTTATGGGCGGCAAGGGCAGGTTGGCAAGCCAAGTAAGATCCGTCATACAGCCGCCACCCGAGCGCTTACCTTACGACACAGCCTGCACAAACTAAAGATATACGAGGCCAATAAAGGCGGTTAGAATGGAAAAAAACTATAGCTGATTCGAAAGTCGTTATTCTCTCCAACACGATCAACTTTTACCTCGCCCATCGCGCATGATGAGGATATTTGGCAATGTCTATTCCTGGCTATGTTGTCGCGCAAGAAATTTATCGCAACGCTCATAGCGTTACCTATCGCGCGACGGAATTGAGTTCAGGGCAACCCGTGTTGCTCAAACTAGCCCATGCCAATCACGAGTATCACGAGGCGCATGCCACCACCAGCAATAATTCCCTGCGTAGTCGCTTCCAGCTTGAATATGCGATTATGCAAAAATTGGGCGGCAATGGCGCACTGAAACCGACGCAATGGCTAGGGATGGAAGGGGCGCTCGGCATTGTCTGTGCCGATTTCCCCGGCCAATCGCTAGAGCAACTAGTCAGCGCCCAACCTTTAGATTTGCCGCATTTCTTCTCAATTGCGCTGCAAATGACCGAAGTGCTAGGCGGTTTGCATCAAATTGATGTGATTCATCTCGATTTGAATACCGCCGTCGTGTTGTATGACCCACACTCGCAGCAAATCAAGCTCGCCGATTTCGGCTCTGCTTCACAGCTCTCACGCGAACATCAACCGCTGGTGAGCCCACAAATTCTGCATGGCAATCTAGCCTATATTTCACCCGAACAAACTGGCCGCATGAATCGCGCGATTGATTACCGCAGCGATTTTTATTCGCTAGGCGTCAGTTTTTACCGTTTGCTAACGGGCGAGCTACCGTTTAACGCCACCGATGCGATGGGTATGGTGTATTGCCATATCGCGCAAGAGCCTGTCGCCCCCGATCAATTGCGCGAGGATATTCCACCTGCCTTAGCGCAAATCGTGCTGAAATTATTGGCTAAAACCGCCGAACAACGCTACCAAAGTGCCTATGGCATCAAGGCTGATTTGCTCGAATGTGAACGGCAATGGCGCACTGGCAAACAAGCCGCGACGTTTGTGCCG
The DNA here is from genome assembly GCA_016197345.1 of Burkholderiales bacterium. Lineage (GTDB taxonomy): Bacteria > Pseudomonadota > Gammaproteobacteria > Burkholderiales > Burkholderiaceae_D > JACPVY01. The sequence goes on along the minus strand of JACPVY010000121.1, from coordinate 8,636 downwards.
GGGCTGCAAGACATTTCCAGCCGCTTCATGGTGCCGCAAAAATTGTATGGCCGCGATGATGCGATTGAACATTTGCAAAGTGCATTTGAACGCATTAGCGCAGGTAACCCGGAGATGGTGCTGGTGCTCGGGCCATCGGGTATAGGCAAATCGAATTTAGTTAATGAAATCCACAAGTTAGCGGCAAAAACCCGCCAAGGTGGCTATTTTGTGACAGGTCGCTGCGACCAGTATCGCGGCAATCAACCCTACCACGTCTTAATCGAAGCCTTTCAGCAATTGACCCGCCAATTGCTGACCGAAAGCGAAGAACAAATTGCGCATTGGCGCGAAGAAATGTGCGCTGCACTAGGAAGTAACGGCCAAATCATCATCGATTTGATTCCTGAAATCCAACTCATTGTCGGCCCGCAGCCCGCGCTAGCACCGCTGGCGCCGAGCGAAATGCAAAATCGCTTTAATGCGGTATTTCAAAATTTCATCGGCATTTTTGCCAAACGCGAACACCCGTTTACGATTTTTCTCGATGATTTGCATTGGGCCGATGCCGCGACGCTGCGCTTGATTCAAAACCTGATGCTCGATACGAGTAATGGCCCGCTACTCTTGCTAGGTGCCTATCGCAATAATGAAGTCACGCCAGAAACCCTGCTCGCGCAAATGATTAGCAGCATCCGCCGCGCTGGCAAAAATGTACGTGAAATCGAATTACCGCCGCTAGAGTGCGAACATATCCAGAGCCTAGTTGCCGATACCCTTAATTGTGAGCTAGAAAGCGCACGGCCATTAGCATGGCTAGTGCATCGCAAAACGCAAGGCATCCCGTTTTTTGTCAATCATTTGATGTATGCCTTGTTTGCGGCGCGCCTGATCGAATTTGATACCGAGCAAGGGCGTTGGCAATGGGATATCGAAGCCATTCAAAAGTCGCCGATTAGCGATAACGTGATTGATTTGATGCTGCAAAACATTCGCCGCCTCGATCCCGCCACCCAACGCTTATTGCAATATGCGGCCACGCTAGGGCTGAATTTTGATGTCGAAACGCTGAGCTTAGTGACCGACACCCCGCTTGAAGAGACGAATCTCAAGCTATGGCTAGCTTTGCAAAATGGCCTCATCATCCGCATCGGCGAAGAGCGTGGTGGCAATAGCGCAGCAGAACGCAATCATGTGAACTGCGCCAGCAACATGATTTATGAATTCCAGCACCCGCGCATCCAGCAAGCGGCGTACTCCCTAATCGCACCGCAACACCACGCGGCCTTGCACTACCAAGTGGGACGCACCTTGCTGCGCAACCTGACGCCCAACAAACGCATTGAGCGCATGTTTGACATCGTCAACCACCTCAATGCAGCGAGTAGCCTGATCAGCGCTGAAGCTGAAAGAATCGAATTAGCCGAACTCAATTTACGCGCCGGGCAAAGAGCCGCCAGTTCAATTGCCTACGATACTGCTGCCAGCTATTTCAGCGCTGGCATTGCCTGCCTGCCGGCGGGCAGTTGGCAGCAATTGTATGCGCTGAGCTTTGCCCTCAATTTGCAGCAAGCCATTGCGCTGTCGAATATTGGCCAACTCACCCAAGCCCACGCTGTCTTTAGCCACGCGCTACAGCAAGCGCAAAACGCCTGCGATAAAGCGGCGGTGTGCGAGCAATACAGTATCGCCCTGCAAAATTCGGGCGACGCGAGCGAAGCGCTGCGGATCGTCAAACAAGGCTTAAGTCTGTTTGGCATTCAATTTCCGCACGATGAGCTAGCGCTAGCCAGCGAAACGGCGACCCTACTAGCCCGTCTGACCCAAGAAGAAACCATCGCCCATTTTGCGCAATTACCGCAAGCGCCGCTAGAAGATAGGCTGATAGATCAACTGTATGAACGCTGCATCATTAGCGCTTATTTCGCTGAACCGCAAAACCTAAGTTTAATCATCAGCCGCAATGTGCAACATGTGCTAGAGCGTGGCATGACCCCTGAAGCAGGGGTTGCGCTGGCGTGGTTTGCGATGATTCTTGGCGTGGCAGGCAAGCTAAAACAATCGTTTGAATATGGCGAATTGGCACTGCAATTGACGCAGCATTTCAATGATCCGTATTTTCAAGGCAAGACCGAATTGCTGGCGCATTGCCAAAGCCTGTGCTGGAAGTATCCGTTTGCCCAAAACGAAGCAGCGCTAGAGCGTGCCTATCATCTCTGCCACGGCACGGGCGACCGCCGCCTGATGGGGACAAACCATAGCATCACGTTTGACCTCAATCACGCTGAAGTCATCATGGCGGCGTATGAGCAAGAAAATAATTGCACCGATATCTGCGAAGCCTTAACCGAATTGGCGCGCAATGCGATGCTCTTTGGCGACCTCGATCTAGCTTGGCGATATTGCCAGCGTGCCGCGCCATTTGTCGCCCGTGGTGCCTGTGGCAATTTGCTGGTAATCATGATGTATTACCACATCAGCGTGGTTTGCGGCGCGCAAATCCATGCACGCCAAGCCGACGCCGAAATCGCTACGAATGCTTTACAAGCGCTAGAAAAACTGCGCAACATGGCCGAGGTCAGCCCAGATAATTTCTTGTCCTATTACAAAATGGCGCTGGGGCAATGGCAACTTGGCTGTGGCGAACAAGATCAAGCAGGAGCCTGCTTTTTGCAAGCGATACGCCATGCACGACAACATGGCTATGTGTTGCTGCAAGCATGGGCCAACGAAGCCTTAGCGCAGATGTATGCGGCCGACGGCTGGCAGGTAGCGCAAGCGCACATGGACGAAGCGCAGCGCTTATACCGCGAATGCGGCGCGCTCGGCAAGGTGCGGGCGATGCAAAAACGGGCGAATAGCCAAGCAAAAACGTCCGAACTACAAGCAGCAATTAATCCCCCTAGCAAGGTCAGTAGCAACGATACCGTTAGCCCCCACCCGCAGCGCGTGATTGGCCCGCAATTATTGGACTTGAGCACGATTGTCAAATCCTCGCAGGCGATTTCGAGCGAAATTGAACTCGACAAACTGATCGAGCGGATGATGCACATCATCGTCGAAAATGCCGGTGCGCAAGATGGCATGCTCTTGCTCTACAAAGACGATGTGCTAGTGCTGCATGCCACCGTCGAGCAACAACTCGTCAAATTGGTGAATGGCCAAGAACCCGCCTGCGGCATCAACTGGGCGGTGATACACTACGTCGCCCGCACCAATACCCCGGTCGTGCTCGACAATGCAGCGCAAGCCGGGCCATTTGTGCGTGATGCCTGGATTCGGCGCCAACAGCCACGCGCGGTATTGTGTGTCCCATTATTGAATCAGGGACGGGTCACCGGCATCATCTATTTGGAAAACAATCTAGTACCCGGCGCATTTACACCAGATCGGATTGCAGTGTTGGAATTATTAGCATCGCAAGCGGCAATCGCCTTGCAAAACGCGATGCTATATGCCGATTTGCAGCGCGAACAAACCCTGATCCGCGAATTAAATGAAGGGCTAGAGCAGCGGGTGGTGGAACGCACAGCAGAAGCGGAAGGCGCACGCAAACGCTTAACCGATATCACCGAAGCGCTACCGCTCTCCGTGTTTCAAACCCGCGTGGTTGACGGCGTCATGTCGTATGTGTTTGTCAGCGAAAATGTCAGCAGCATTCTCGGCGTCAGTGCCACTGAAATCAAAGCCAATTCGGAATCGCGTTGGCGCAATGTGTTGCCACAAGATAGGGACACCTGCCAAGCCGATATCCGCCACGCGATTGAAACCATGACCCCTTGTGAATTTAGCCAGCGGGTTGAATTTGATGGCCGCGTGCGCTGGATACATGCCTATACCGTGGCGCCAAAATGGATAGATGAAGGCTGGGTTTGGAATGGCTTTTGGATAGACGAAACCACCAATCGCTTGCAAGAAGAAGAATTACGCGAAGCGAAAAATTTGGCGGAAGCAGCGACCCGTACCAAATCGCTGTTCTTAGCGAATATGAGCCATGAAATTCGCACACCGATGAACGCGATTATTGGCTTATCCCATTTAGCGCTGATGACCCAGCTCTCTGAGCGCCAGCACGATTACATCGCCAAAATCCACAACGCTGGCACCGCGCTACTGGGCATCATCAACGATATTCTCGATTTCTCGAAAATCGAAGCGGGGCAACTCACGGTTGAGCATACGGATTTCATGCTGGAACAGGTGACAGACAATATTACCGCTATGCTAGGGCAAAAAGTACTGAGCAAAGGCTTGCGCTTGGTATTTGATCTGGCGCCCGATCTGCCGCCCTGCTTATGCGGTGACCCACTACGCTTGGGACAGGTCTTCGTCAATCTGATTAGCAATGCGGTGAAATTTACCGAGCATGGCGAAATTCGTTTGCGCGGCAAATTAATGGAAGCGGTGGGCGCGCGCGTCAAACTGAAGTTTTCCGTGCAAGATAGCGGCATCGGCATCAACCCGCAGCAGGCACAACGTCTATCCGATCAACCAACAAATCGCGATTGAATTGATGCAAATGGCTGGCATTAGCGTCGATGTCGCCGAACATGGTGGGCGCGCAGTGGAAATGCTGTATAGCGGCAAGCATTACGATGTGGTGCTGATGGATTTGCAAATGCCTGAAGTCGATGGCTATACCGCGACCGCAACGATACGGCGCGATGCTAGCAAGGCGCATATCCCGATTATTGCGATGACCGCCTATGCCATGAGTGACGAGCGACAGCGCTGTTTAGATGCAGGCATGAACGACCACATCTCGAAACCAATCGACCCAGATATGCTGTTTGATGCGCTGGCACGCTGGCGCGGCAAACGCGCGCCCGCTGCGGCGACGATTTACCCCAATAATGCGAACAGTTTGCGCCCTGCGCTACGCCCCAACACCCGTCCGCCCCTACCTTCCAATCTGCTACAAAAAAGCAAGGTCGAGAAAGAAATCGACTTGCAAAACGCCTTGCGCAGAGTCGGTGGCAACATCGATTTATATCGCAAATTGCTGGGGCGCTTTAGCAGCAAATCCGCCAATGCAGCGCAAGAAATCGCCGATTTACTCGATAAAAACGAACGCTTAGAAGCTGAACGGATGGCCCATACCTTGCGTGGTGTAGCTGGCAATTTGGGAGCCAATCGCTTAGCCGAAATCGCTGCCGAGTTAGAGCAAGCGATCAACCAAAATGCCGACAATCAAACCGAATTATTGGCCCAATTTGCGCTGCGCTTTACCGATTTTGCGCAAGAGGCGAATGTGCTGTTGGCGGGGCAGCAGATGACGAATTGAGGGGGTGATTCAGAGGCCGAGCTGGATGTGGGCCGCGCTACACCTCCTCTCTCCCCTCGTGGGAGAGAGGCCGGGAGAGAGGGGGCGGCTGAGCAAAAACAACATGATTTAGAGCTAAAAATGCAATTTACCGAATTGATTATTGCGTTTAATCCGAAAAATTTACTACTCTGTTGCAACCGCCCCCTCTCCCTAGCCCTCTCCCACGAGGGGAGAGGGGACACACCTTACATGCGTCGCAACCTGTCGCAACAGCCTCGCGAGGAGAGAAGGGACACGTCTATCCGGCACAATAGATTTTCAATCATTCAAGCTTGATTAATGCGGATGCGAGTCCGATGTGATGCGCTGAGCTGTATGCCTCCCTAGCATCAAACCCGCTGCCCAGCCCAGTCCCGCGCAAATTGCATCGCTACCCGGCCGGAGCGTGAGCCGCGTTGTAAGGCCCAGCGTAGCGCGTCAAAGCGTGCGGCTTCGATTTCGGCTGTACTTGCGCCAAAGCGCCCCAACCAATGAGCGACGATATCGAGGTAATTGTCTTGTGCAAAGGGGTAAAACGATAGCCACATGCCAAAGCGCTCCGACAAGGCGATTTTTTCTTCTACCGTTTCGCCGGGATGCAAATCACCATCATCGCCATGGCTATAGCCCGCGTTATCACTAAAACTTTCGGGCAGCAGATGACGCCGATTCGAGGTGGCATAGATCAGCACATTATCGGATTGCGCCGCAATCGAGCCATCGAGCGCCACTTTCAAGGCTTTATAACCCGCCTCGCCCGTTTCAAAACTCAAATCATCGCAAAAAATAATGAAGCGCTCAGGACGCGCGGCCACCAACTCCACGATATCTGGCAAATCAACTAAATCGGCGCGATCAACTTCAATTAAGCGCAAGCCTTGCGTCATGAATTGCTGCAAGCAGGCTTTCACCAGTGACGATTTACCGGTGCCGCGCGCGCCCGTCAGCAAGACATTATTCGCTGGTTTGCCGGCGACGAATTGGCGCGTGTTTTGTTCGATTTGCTGTTTTTGCGGCCCGATGCAATGCAAATCTTGCAGCCCCAAATTGGGCAGGCGAGCCACACCTTGCAAATAGCCGCTACTCTGTCCGCCGAACAAACTGGCACGCTTGCGCCAACGAAAAGCATAGGCATGCCAATCGATTTCTGGTGCAGGCGGTGGCAGCACTTGCTGCAAGCGCTGCAACACTTGTTCGGCACGTTGTAAGACATCGAGCAAGGAAGTTTCTGAAGCATTGGCCATGGCAATCTCTCAAAGTGGCGACGAATTGCTAAGCGGCACGCGCTTCGCTGGCTTGGATATATTGATCGCGTTGATCGGCACTGGCTACCGTGACGCCCAGTGCCGTAGCGATACTGTTTTGCGTCGCTAGGGCTAACTCGCGGCGATGCGCGTTTTTGCTCGAAATTTGCGGCAAAATCAAGAGTTGGGTTTTTACGCGTGGTGCGCGCACGATGCTGAGCACGCTTTGTGCAAAGCTCGTGTCCCCAATAAAATCGACTGCCGATTCATAGCTACCATCGGCACGCAGATAACGCACCGCAACAGGTTGGATCGGCACGTCGGCATGGATCGCCGCTTCGAATAAATTGGCATGAAATGGCAGCAAACTGCCTTGTGCGCTAGTCGTGCCTTCGGGGAAAAAACCGACGTGATCGCCGCCATGAATGCT
>JACPVY010000121.1:0-1667 GCA_016197345.1 Burkholderiales bacterium | reverse complement strand
AAAATGCGCCGCACATCGCCACGTTTGCCACGGGCAATGAAGACTGTCCCCGCTTTTGCCGCCAGCCAGCCGATCAACGGCCAGTGGCGGATTTCTGCTTTGGCGACGAAATGGCAAGGCATCAACGAATTGATGACGAAAATATCCAGCCACGAAATATGGTTGGATACCACCATCACGCCACTCCCTTCCGCAACTTGATGGGTGGCACCGCCGGCATCGACAAATTCGACATCTAAATGGCAAATTTTAACGAGTCGGCGCGACCATTTTTGTACCCGCTGCTGGCGCGCTTTGCCGTCAATGAAGGGAAAAATCAGCGCACAAGTCAGCAGCCCCCCTAGTAATTGCATGCTGATGCGAAACACGCCCCAAAGCATGCTTATGCCTGTTGGAAGGCCAGACGTCCACCAACGATGGTGGCGCGCACTCGCCCGGCGACTTCATAGCCGAGGAAAGGTGTGTGCTTGCCTTGGCTGGCCAGCTCACTGCCTTGCACCACCCAACGCTGCGTTGGGTCAAACAAGCACAAATCTGCGCTACTGCCGACCGCTAATTGGCCGCACTGCAAACCAGCAACACGGGCGGCATCGCTAGTGATTTTTGCCAAGGCGGTTGCCATGATCGAGGTCTGTCCCACTGCGATGTCACTTTCGGCAGCCCATTTCAGCGCGAGCGGCAACAATAATTCCAGCCCTGTCGCACCGGGCGACGCTTCGCCAAATGGCAGCAGTTTTTCATCATCATCGACTGGGGTATGGTCAGAGCAAATGGCATCAATCGTGCCGTCTTGTAAGCCTTCCCAAATTGCGCTGCGATCACGCTGACTGCGCAATGGCGGCGTTAAGCGCGCATTCGAATCGAAGAAGCCAATATCGTTATCGCACAAATGCACATGGTGGATGCCAACGTCGCAGGTCACCGCCAAACCAGCTTGCTTGGCGCTACGCACCAGTGCGATGCCAGCGGCGCTAGACAAGCGGCAAATATGCACTTTGGCACCCGTGGCGCGCATCAATTCAAAAATCGTGTGCAAGGCTATCGTTTCGGCAATCACGGGCACGCCCGCCAAGCCTAAGCGCGAACTATATGGCCCCGCCGCCGCGACACCACCGCGCCCAACATAGGCGTCTTGTGGCCGCAACCAAACGGTATAGCCAAAGGTGGCCGCATAGCGTAGTGCGCCGAGTAAGACATTGGTGTCATGTACTGGCACTTCGGCTTGCGAAAAGCCGATGCAGCCCGCTTCGGTTAGCTCTGCCATCTCGGTTAAAGCCTGTCCCTTTAAGCCGACTGTCAAGGCGCCCAATGGATAGACATTGGCTTGCGATAAGCCATTCGCGCGGTGTTTTAGCATTTCGACCAAGCCCGGCTCATCTAGCGCGGGTTCGGTATCTGGCAAGCAGACGAGGCTGGTGACGCCACCATGCATCGCCGCGCGCATTTCTGATTCTAGTGTTGCCTTGTATTCATAACCTGGTTCGCGCAGACGCACCGCTAAATCGACTAGGCCGGGCGCTACCACGAGGCCGCTCGCGTCGATCACTTTTTCTGCCTGAAATTGCGCCAACTCTGGCGGCATGTCCACGTAGCGCAGCGTGACCAGTGGCTGCGCAACCATGAGTTTTTTCGCGTCGCCAAAACGAAGTTTCAGTGAAGACTCATGC
>JACPVY010000671.1 GCA_016197345.1 Burkholderiales bacterium | reverse complement strand
CCTGAATCCATAAAAATATTTCCCGGTAAAAGTAATGCAAGAAAAAAGATATGGTTCGCCACGTCGTGCTGGGTGGCGAACATATTGCAATTGATGATGTCGCAATGCTAGGGGTGTCTCAATGACGGCAGCGCAGATACCTGCAATGCTGAAGCGATTTCACACCCATTGATGAGCCAGTAGATCAATATTGATTTAGATCGCTATTGAGCGCCAAAATATCGTCATACAGGCTGACAACATTTGGTGCCTTATGCAAATTGTGGTAAAGGTGCGAACGCGTTTCCAGTGGCGTCCAGCCCGGGCCGGGGCCGACCTGACCGCCATCGGCCAACTGGCTCTGGCCATATTCGGCGGTCAAAGCCTGCACCGTTGCATAGGAAGCCGCGCTTGGGGCACCACAGTTGAGCAAACATCTGCAATATCGCTCCACCAGCGTTGAGCGCGCGCATTCAGACGTGAGCAAAATAATCAGCGAGCGAGCGCCATGATTGCCGGCTAATGCATCTTGACTGAGCGCGTTGCTAATCGCATGTAAGGAAATCACGCCGGGCCAGATGTGGTTATAAACAAAGGGGACGAACACCCCGCCAGCGGTAACATGCGTGACTTGGAAATTATTGCGCGCCATGCGAATCGAACCACGAACCACACCATAGCTGCCATACTGGATTTCCCAAATATCATTGGCAGCGTTGGCAGTAATCCCTATCCCCGCTGGTGGCGGTGTGCCATTGGAGTGCCAAGCCCGCAAAGCGGCCGTCATCGCATCAAATTCATTGATATCTTCACTGATCATGTTCATCCTTTACTTGAAAAATAAATAATGGCACCACAAGGCGGCTTGATGTGGTTTTATGTGAGCGTTGTGTGAGTTGAGCTTTGTTTGAGCTTTGTTGAAGCTATTTATGTGAGCGCTAAGAGCCACGGTAAGCTGTGGCTAGATGAGTAAGCGATTGAAAAACTTAGCGTTGCCAGTGCATAGCGAGACTGGTAAGCCAGCCAAGCATCTGCGATGCAGCGGGGATTGTAGTGAACCTCGAAAAACCTACTACGCGGGCATCTCTTAAACTTGTGCGCCTCGCTTTATCCTAGTAAAGCGAGGTTTCTCAGTCCAATATCTGCGCCGCTCGCTACCGTTTTGCGAGCTTCCCTGTGGAACATCCTTAGCCCCGGATAATAACATTAATCATCTTTTACGACGAAATATCTTGCTATTTTTATCTCGGGAGCGCCTTTATTTTTAATAAAAGTAGTAATTTATCGCTTTTGATAATGTATGTACGCTGCCGTCTCTGGCTCAGTATCAGTATCAGTATCAGGCTGGCACCCCAAATAATGCGGCGGTTGCCACCGGGTTGGAAGGAAAGTAGGCATGGAAATAGGAAGCCTGCAATTGCGCTAAGCGGTAAATAGCTTCCCCCTCATGCCCGTTTGGATGCTGCTGGGCATGGGCGTGTGGTGCGAGGTTAGTGTAGTAGCTGGAAAAATGAAAGGTATGCCCCCGCAATTGACCATGTTCAACTTGCCATGCCTGTGGCCCAAGCGCGCCTAAGCGGCTATGCATGCGTACTGTCCCCGGCAATAAACCGGCCATGCTATAGCTCCGTCCCGTTTTATCAATCAAGTGTTCTACTAAGGCCATCATGCCGCCACATTCAGCCCAGATCGGCATGCCCGCGCCTTGCGCCGCGCGTAGCGAGGCTTGCCAGCGCTTGGCTTGAGCGATGGTGGCTGCATGCAATTCAGGATAGCCACCCGGCAAATACAGCGCATCGGCAGTGAAGGGAATCGCTTGATTGGCGAGCGGTGAGAAATACACAATGTGCGCCCCTAGCGCTTGCAAACAGGCGATATTGGCGGGATAGATAAAAGCAAAGGCGGCATCGCGCGCCACTGCTATAGTTTTTCCTTGCAACAGCGGCGGCACAGTTGGCGTGAGCTGCGGCGGCAATACGCTCGTCGCTATACTGTCCCATTTTTCACGATCGAGCTGCAAGCCATCGGCTAATTCTTGCAAGATATGATCTAAGCCACCGACTTCATCTGGCAGCACCAAACCGAGATGGCGTTCTGGCAAACAGGATTTTTGCGGCGGCAAATAGCCGAGCAAGGGACATTCCCGCAAGCTGCTCGCGATGAAAGCGGCATGGCCACTGCTCGCCACTTTATTAGCGATCACACCGGCTATTTTTACATTGCCAAAATGCTGCATGCCATATACCAGTGCCCCTACCGTTTGCGCCATCGCACTGGCATCAATCACCAGCAGCACGGGAATATCGAAGGCCCGCGCTAAATCTGCCGCGCTCGGGTTGCCATCGTATAAGCCCATCACCCCTTCTATCAACACCACATCAGATTGCGCGGCGGCGGCGCTAAGTTTTTGCTGGCATGCGGCTTCACCGAGCAGCCAGATATCGAGCACTTCCACCGCTTGGTGCGCCGCATGTTGCAAAATCAGCGGATCAATAAAATCTGCGCCAGTTTTAAATACGGTGACACGCTGGCCCTGCTCTTGCAATTTGCGCGCTAAGGCAGCGCAGACACTCGTTTTTCCTTGGCCAGAAGCGATTGCTGCGACCATGACAATTTTTGCGCGGCTCATTTTAAAACTCGATGCCCGCTTGCGCCGCGATGCCATTGGCAAACGCGTGTTTGACGACCGTCATTTCGCTCACTGTATCGGCAATCGCGATCAATTCCGGTGGTGCGCCACGGCCAGTAATGACGACGTGTTGCATCGCTGGCCTAGCTTGTAAATCGGCGATCACTTGGGCTAAATCAAGGTATTGATATTTCAGCGCGATATTGAGTTCATCTAGCAACACCAGATCTATGCTGTCATCACGCAAAAATTGGCAAGCTTGTTGCCACGCTACCTGCGCTTTTGCGATGTCGCGTGTGCGGTCTTGGGTTTCCCACGTATAGCCTTCGCCCATCACATGAAATGCCACTTCATCTGGGAAGCGGCGCAGGAATTTTTCTTCGCCAGTAGCGAGCGCACCCTTGATAAATTGCACCACGGCGACGCGCATGCCATTACCTAGCGCCCGTATCACCATGCCAAAACCGCTCGAGCTTTTGCCCTTACCATTGCCGCAATTGACGACGATGATGCCGCGCTTTTCTTGCGCTTTAGCGATGCTACTATCGACCAGCGCTTTTTTACGCTGCATGCGTGCTTGATGGCGTTGCTCTAGGGTTTGCGGTGCTGTCCCTAGCGTTGCATCGAGCGGGGCTTGATTCTCTTTCATGCTCTGTCACCTTATGCAATTACTTTATTCGTCGAGAGGAAGAAAAATCTGTTGTGTACCATGTTGCACCACTTGCAAGGGGTGGCCTAGGCAAGCGCTGAGTAAATCCGCTTGTAGCATGTTGGCTTTTGTACCTGCTAGCCAGCGACCGTCGCCATACAGCAGCAACACATGGCTGGCAACGCGCTGCGCGAGGTTCAAATCATGCACCACCATAATCGCCGCTTTTTGCTGGTTCGCGCACATTTCCGCTAGCAAGCGCATCACGCTCACTTGGTGTGCTAAATCGAGTGCATTCGCGGGTTCGTCTAACAACATCAAGGGGGTGTCTTGCGCCAGTAGCGCTGCGATCGCTATCCGTTGCCGCTCGCCGCCAGAGAGGCTACGCACATCGCGCGCCGCCAAATCTTGCACTTCCATTTGCGCTAAAGCCGCCAGCGCAATTGCCCGATCCGATGCGCGTTCCCAATACTGTTGCCCAGCCCAAGGATGGCGCGCACTTAGCACACTTTCTAGCGCGCTATAGCCAAACGGGTCGCTGCGGCTTTGTGCTAAAAAACTGCGCTGCTGCGCTAGTTCCAGCAAAGGCCAATCTGCCAGCGCTTTGCCAGCAATCGCGATGCTGCCGCTAGTGGCGCTTT
>JACPVY010000521.1 GCA_016197345.1 Burkholderiales bacterium | reverse complement strand
GTCAAGTGGTTTTATTCAAAAACCACCAAAGCAATACCACTTACCAAATTTGCAATGCAACAACATAAACGATTCGTTTTTTATAATATCACATTGTCAGCGATTTCAACTGTTAGAAAATTTCTTCTCCTCTATGAACATCGCAAAATTTGAGGGTTTTATTGCTTACGGCAAAATCCTCGCCACGAAACTTTATCTGCTTAGCAGCGCGGCGGATTCGTCGATTTTTGCAGTCCACGACCATACCACTTCCCATCGCACTAGCAAGTGGTATTAGGCAAAATCCATTATCAAAAAATCCTTTTTCCTTGCTAATTATCAATTCCGCCGCTATGACACTCATACGCTGATCCGCATTCGACCGCGCAAAACCTGCAGAGACCGGACTTCTCAGCGTTTGCCCGCCATCCGCGCGAATTTGGCACTGGCACTAATACCGCTTATATCTCATATGCGTTTGCCGAATGCCTACCCCAGCTTCGCGCCGGGCGTGACAATACTTAAGGCTATAATCGCTGGCACAAATGAAGTCGCTCATCTGTGCGCTGACGCACCAATCTGGCTCTACGCTAGTCAACGCCGTGTACCCCCCCCTTCACTCCATGGAGATGTTTGTGAATTTTCGACTGTCCGCCCTTGCTTCCCTGATGCTGACCTGCATCCCTGTTTGCACTCCATTCGTTTTCAGCCCCGCCGCCTACGCTGCAAGCACCAATACCGCGGTGGCGACGCCAGCCAATAGCGCCCTCCCCTATATGCGCTTTCCAAGTAGCCATGGCGACAATCTGGTATTCACATCTGAAGGCGATTTATGGCGCGCATCGATTTCAGGCGGCTTAGCGCAACGCTTAACCACCAATGCAGGCGAAGAAGTGCAGGCAGCGATCTCGCCAGATGGTAGCCAAGTGGCGTTCGTCGCCAGCTACGATGGCGTGCCTGAAGCCTATGTGATGCCACTGGCAGGCGGCATCCCGCGCCGCATAAGTTTTGAATCGACCGGCAGCCAAGTATTAGGTTGGAGTGCGGCTGGTGAAGTGATGTATAGCGTACAGAGCCAGCTTGGGCCAAACATACAGCGCGTGGTGAAATTAGTGCATCCCACTACTTTGCAGCGTCGTACCCTGCCCTTGCATGATGTGTATGAAGCCAGCCTGAGCGCTGACGGCAAAACACTGTTTTTCACACGACTAGGCTTGGCGGTGCGCCAAGATAATGCGCGCCATTATCGCGGCGGCGATATGGCGCAACTATGGCGCTACGATCTTGGCGGCAATCAAGAAGCGCGCTTACTGTCAACAATGAATGCGGTCGATAAACAGCCGATGTGGCATCAAGGCCGGCTGTATTTCATCAGCGATCGCGATGGCAGCGATAATCTGTGGTCGATGAAAGAAGATGGTAGCGACGCCCAGCAACTCACCCACGAACGTGCATTTGATGTGCGCAATGCCTCGCTATCAAACGCGCATGGCAAAGCCCGCATCGTCTATCAATTAGCCAGCAATGTGTTTGCCTACGACATCGCGAGTGCCACATCGCAGCAAATTAAGGTGCAATTGCAATCAGATCACGAGCAAATGCGCGAACGCGTGTTGAAAAACCCACTCGATTATTTGACCAGTACAGCACTTGCCGCCAATGGCGAACGGGCGGTGATCACAGC
>JACPVY010000520.1 GCA_016197345.1 Burkholderiales bacterium | reverse complement strand
GGCAATCCACATGCGGTGCAAATTGTGACAGACATTGAGCAAGCGCCGCTCGCTACGCTAGGGCCGCTGATTGAGCATCATCCGCGTTTTCCACAGCGGGTGAATGCGGGTTTTATGCAAATCATCAGTCCGCACGAAATCGCTTTGCGCGTATTTGAGCGCGGTGCGGGGGAAACGCTGGCGTGTGGCACAGGCTCGTGCGCGGCGGTAGTCAGCGGCATTTTGCGAGGTGTTTTGACCTCGCCCGTGCAAGTGAATGCGCGCGGCGGCACCTTACATATTGCGTGGCAAGGACCGGGGCAGCCAGTCATCATGCGCGGACCGGCAGAGTTTGTGTTTGAAGGTGAAATCGAGATCGCGTAGCCTGTCGATTAGGCAGATTTGAGTGTCGCGAGCGGCGCTTATTCTTCCGCGCTGGCGACATCATCCATTAAATGTGGCAAACAAGTTTTTAAACGATAAAGACGTTGGCGATAGTTGCCTTCCGGCCCATTCGGGCCACAATCGACATCCTCAAATAACCGCGCAATGCGATCCAAGGCTTGGCGCTGTTGTGCGGTGCGCACCAACAGCAATTGCCGCTTACTGCGACCGTATTGGGCGCGAATATCAATCTGTAAGCAATGCCCGTGATCGAATTGATTGATGTCAATTAGCAATGCTTCGGCACGCGTCAAATCAAATAAAGCGGCTAACTCTATCCGCGCAGCGAGAAATGGCTGACCGTTGATGATTTCACGCGTCAACAAGCGCTGTGCCTGCTGCGCCCACGCACTGGTGACACGCTTAGGCGCTATTTTTTCCAGCATTGCCTGCGCTTGCGACTCCCCTTGAGCTGCGGCTTTTTGCAACCAATACAATGCCCGCACATCATTGCCATCTTGCTCGCGGCGATTGCGCCACGCATGGGCGCCACATTCGGCTTGGGCCTGAATGTGTCCCAAATCAGCAGCGCGTTCAAGATAGCTTTGCGCATCTGGCACGCTACGCTGTGAAAATTCGGGTTTCAAAAAAATGCGGGACAGAGCAAACCAAGCACTTGCCACGCCCTGCTCGCCAGCAAGCGTCAACCAACGGGTAGCTTTCTTGAAATTGGCGGAACCAAAGCCAGGATGAATCCGATTGCAATGCTGATCCATGCGCGCAAACCACAGACCTAATTGCAATTGCGCACCGCGCTCGCCATGCAGCGCTGCGAGTTCACAAAAACGCTGCATTTCGTCCACCTTTGGCTGCTCACTTTGCCAAATAGCGTGGGCACAACGCGCCAATAAGCTAACTTGCTCCTGCGCGAAAAATGGATGGTGAATTTGCCCTGGTTCAGAATGGGTGGCGTGCCAAGCATGCGCTTGCTGTGCCAAGTTTTGCGCTAGCGGCAGCGCCCAGCGTAGAAAGACATCCCAGCGCCCTGCTTGCCATGCACTTTCCGCTAAGGCTTGCTGCGCTTCGGTCACGCCGCCTTGAGCTGCACTCGCGACCCAGTGTTGGGGATCCAGCACCGAATTTGCCAATGTTGGGTGTTGCGCGTCGGCACTCGCGCTAGCCTGTTGCGCCAATAGCCACTGCGCCTGTGCGACACCAGCTTCGGCGGCCGCATGCAATGCGCGGTTGGCGGCGAGCTGCCTCGCTTCGCTAGCGTTCGTCTCGCTCAGCACGAGGCGAGCATAAATCAAGCCCGCTTCCATCACGCCAGCTTCAAACGCTAGCCAATACCAATCGCATAAACTTGGCCCGCGTTCGCTTTGCTGCGCCACCTCAAACGGGACATGACTGCCGATCTCCAGCCACGCTTCAGTACAACCTTGCTGCGCGGCGCGATCAAGCCAATACAAGGCGGTACTACTGCTTTGTGGCAAACCGCTACTGCCACGTAAATAGAGCTTGCCAAGCATTAATTGCGCCTCGACCTGACCGGATCGGGCTTGCTTGATGATTGCCAATTGTTCACGATTCGCCATATCGCATGCTTAGTGGATTAGCTCTAAAACCGCCAAAGTATGAGTGAATAAAAGCATTTTTTTTGGAATCCCTCTACCAAAATCCCACTTAGTCTCATTAATACAACGTTTATCGGGGTCTGATGTCGCATAATGGCGTTCCCGGCAAATAACATCGTTTGGTGAGGAGCCGCCGAACCTGGGGTTGGACAAACGAAATGCCTTAAAAACATAGCGAGTGACACGCAAACGGCGTCGGAATCAAAAGGGTATTGAATTCTAAATGACGTGTCACCATTTAAGGTTTTCGGTTTTTTCCAAAAAAGAATGCGCCGACGCAAGTAAATATCGCAAGAAATAGCGTTACCTAAAAACAACAGCACTACCCTGTTTTCATGCTTTCGACCAAGACAAGCCGGACTAGTCAACCAATCGACCATATTGTTTGACCCTAGCATATAAGGTTCAATTAATCCCGCTTGTTTAAGGTCTGTACCAATTACTGATCTTTAACTGATTTCACTTAAAAAAGGAAATAGAAATGAAAAAATCACTCATCGCTCTCGCAGTGCTCGCCGCCACTGGCGTAGCACACGCACAATCGAATGTGACGATTTACGGTCAAATGGATTTGGGCTTGTCCAAATCGACCGGCACCACCACCCAAATGTTGACTGGCGACAACAACAAATTGGGCTTCAAAGGCGTTGAAGATCTGGGCGGCGGTTTGAAAGCAATCTTCCAAGCTGAAATCCGTATGGATTCCGACACTGGCACGACCGAAGCAGGCGGCGCACGCCCACTGTTCCAAGGTCAATCCCGCGTTGGTCTGCAAGGCGACTTCGGTATGGTGCGCTTGGGCCGTG
>JACPVY010000519.1 GCA_016197345.1 Burkholderiales bacterium | reverse complement strand
TCAAACTCAAAATTGCTAATTACATTCAATTGGCAATGGATGATTTATATCTGGTGGCTTATGGCAGTTCTTTGAAATATGCCGCAATCACCACCGTGGTGTGTTTGATCATAGGCTATCCCTTTGCCTACTTCATGGCACGCGCCAAACCAACGATACGGCCCACCTTGATGATGATGGTGATGTTGCCGTTTTGGACTTCGTTTTTGCTGCGTATTTATGCGTGGAAAGGGATATTGGCGACCAATGGCTTACTCAATCATTTCCTGCTTAGCCTAGGCGTAATCAATGAACCCTTGCACATGATGAATACCCCTTTTTCCTTGGTGGTGGGGATGGTCTATGCCTATTTGCCTTTCATGATTTTGCCGCTGTATTCGAATCTGGCCAAAATGGATGTGCGCTTCTTGGAAGCGGCGGCTGATCTCGGTTCGACGCCGTGGAAAACCTTTTGGCTGATTACGGTGCCACTCTCCAAATCTGGCATCATCGCAGGCGCGATGTTGGTGTTTATTCCTTGCGTTGGCGAGTACGTGATTCCTGAGCTCTTGGGTGGGCCAGAAACGCTGATGATAGGCCGCGTGCTATCCGATGAATTTTTCACCAATAACGATTGGCCGCGTGCCGCCGCCGTGACAGTGGTAATGATTTTGTTGATCTTGGTACCGATGGCGATTTTCAACAAATATCAAGCAGAACAGCAGGGGCGTGCATCATGATGAATCTATTGCATCGCTGGTTTGGCCGTGCATGGCTGACGATGGGCTATGTGTTCCTGTATATACCGATTGTGGTATTAGTCGTGTTTTCGTTTAACAGCTCACGGCAAGACATGATCTGGAGCGGTTTTTCAACCAAATGGTATGAAGCGCTACCGCAAGATGGCGAAATCATTAGCGGTTTTGGCCTGTCCCTGCGGATCGCCTTATTGACGGCATGCGCCGCCGTCACGCTCGGTACCTTCGCCGCTTTTACGCTGGATCGCTATCGCCGCTTCCGCGGTCGTACTTTGTTTGTCGGCATGGTGAATGCGCCGCTCGTGATGCCGGAAGTGATTATCGGCCTGTCCCTGTTATTGATGATGGTGGCGATCCAAAAAGCATTTGGCCACCCTGAGCGCGGCATGTTCACGATTTGGATCGGCCACACCTTGCTGGGCATGGCCTATGCAACGGTGGTGGTACTCTCGCGCTTGCAAGAAATGAGTAAATCGCTAGAAGAAGCGGCGATGGATTTGGGTTGCAAACCGGGACAGGTCTTTTTCCTCGTCACACTGCCTAACATCACCCAAGCGCTAGGCTCGGCTTGGTTGCTGACTTTTACGCTTTCGCTTGACGACGTAGTGCTATCGGCATTTTTGTCCGGCCCCGGCTCTTCCACCATGCCCGTGGTGATTTTTTCACGCGCACGCTTAGGTCTCGATCCGCGCGTCAACACAGTCGCTGCGCTGACGATTTTAGTGGTGTCGATTGGGGTGATTGCGTCGAGCTGGTATATCGCCCGGGCAGAGCGCTTGCGGCAACGGCAGATTTCGGCGGCGTTTCAAAATGCGGATAGTG
>JACPVY010000518.1 GCA_016197345.1 Burkholderiales bacterium | reverse complement strand
TGGCCTATGGGATGGACTGGTCATGGGGTTCGCCCGCACGTGGCAGGTTTCCACGTTGAGCTTGACCATGCTTGCTCAAATGCTGACGGGTGAAGCTTCGGTAAAGAATTTAAGTGGGCCCATTACGATTGCCGACTATGCAGGACAATCTGCAGCACTCGGGGTAACCCCGTTTTTGGTGTTTTTGGCCCTCATCAGTGTGAGTCTTGGCGTGCTTAACTTGCTGCCACTGCCAGTTTTGGATGGTGGGCACCTCGTGTATTATCTTTGGGAGTGGATCACGGGCCGACCGGTGTCTGATTTTTGGACGGAAAATCTGCAACGCGCTGGTTTTGCGGTGCTGATGATGATGATGTCCATCGCTGTATTTAACGACCTTACGCGCTTGATCGGTTGAAAGCGCTGTTTCTGCTGAATTTTCCAGATTTCCTCTAAATGACAAAAATGAATTTCAAGCTTGGGTATTTCCGCTCGCTGGGTTGCGCGCTGGCTTTGGGTGCAGTGACCCATGCCGCGTGGGCCCTGGAGCCTTTCGCGGTGAAAGACATTCGTCTGGAGGGTCTGCAACGCATCGAACCAGGTACGGTGTTTGCGTCGCTGCCAGTGCGCATTGGCGATACCTATACCGATGAGAAGGCGGCAGCGTCGATTCGCGCATTGTTTGGCCTTGGCCTGTTCAAGGACGTGCGTATTGATGTCAAAGACAACGTTCTGGTCATCATCGTGGAAGAACGCCCGACCATCGCCGCGGTTGATTTCACCGGCACCAAGGAATTTGACAAGGATGCGCTTCTGAAGGCGCTCAAGGACATCGGATTGACCGACGGTCGCCCCTTTGACAAGGCGTTGGTTGACCGCGCAGAGCAGGAGCTCAAGCGCCAGTACATCAACCGAAGCATGTACACCAGCGAAGTGGTGACGACAGTAACACCGATAGAACGCAACCGGGTGAATCTGAGCTTTGCGGTCGTGGAAGGTGACGTTGCCAAGATCAGCGAAATCCGGATCGTAGGCAACAAGGTGTTTTCCGAATCCACTTTGCGTGGTTTGTTTGAGCAGGACACGGGCGGCTGGCTGAGTTGGTACACCAAATCGGACCGCTATTCGCGCACCAAACTCAACGCAGATATTGAAACGCTGCGTTCGTACTACTTGTCACGTGGGTACCTCGAGTTCAAGGTGGAGTCCACACAAGTTGCCATTGCACCGAACAAGCAGGATGTAAGCATCACCATCAACGTGACCGAGGGTGACCGCTTTGTTGTGTCCAAAGTGAAGCTGGCGGGTAACTACCTGGAAAAGGAAGCGGAATTCCAGACACAAATAGCGATTCGTCCTGGTGAGGCCTACAACGCCGATCAGGTGGCCACGACGGTCAAGGCGTTTACCGACTATTTCGGGAATTTCGGCTTTGCATTTGCACGTGTTGAGCCCAAAACTGAGATCGACCGCGCGACCAATCGCGTGGAGGTCACCTTGGTCGCTGACCCGTCCCGTCGGGTCTATGTTCGTCGG
>JACPVY010000517.1 GCA_016197345.1 Burkholderiales bacterium | reverse complement strand
GATCGTCTCAACAGGCCCTGACAGGTCAATTCGACTGGATCAAACGGTGCTGGCTCATCCCCTGCCTTCGCCGATCATTCCACAAATGTTCTGGCGCCCAGACTCCTAGCAGACCTTTCCCGGATACCCCCAAAGGCTCTCAAACCAAAGAGCAATCCTCTCAACATTCCAACCCCAAGAATGACATATAAAACAAAATTACCCGACAGGTTTTTCCTGAAATCGCATTGAAAAGTCAACAGCCTTAATATCCTTAATCAGAGCTCCAACAGAAATCCGGTCCACGCCTGTTTCAGCGTATTCACGCAAGTTTTCATACGCTACCCCTCCTGAAATTTCAAGGCTGCAGCGACCACCAGCCACCTTCACCGATGCCCTGATATCAGCAAGGGACATGTTGTCCAACAAAACCATGGTCACACCTGCGGCCAAAGCCTCCTCCAATTGACGGATAGTCTCCACCTCGACTTGGATGAATGAGACAGGTGACTTTATTTCCTGCGCGGCCTTGAATGCAGCAGTCAGGCTCCCTGCTGCTGCAATATGGTTTTCTTTGATCAAGATCGCATCAAAGAGGCCCATCCTGTGGTTTTTTCCTCCACCACAGCGCACGGCGTACTTTTCCGCGGCACGCAGACCAGGAATGGTCTTTCTCGTGTCCAGAACACTTGCTGCAGTTCCCTCGACCGCCTTGACATAGGCCGCTGTCTTAGTGGCCACGGCGCTGAGTGTTTGCGTCCAGTTGAGGCATGTGCGTTCAGCCGTCAGCAACTCGCGGGCTTGACCTTCGATTTCCACAATTTTCTGGCCAGGCTCACAGCGATCACCATCGCTCAGGAACCAAGTCGCCCGCGAATCTGGCGCTATCTGTCTCAAGACCTCTGTAACCCACGGGCGCCCGCAGATCACGGCTGACTCTCGGCAAATGATGGTGGCCCGAGCCTGGCGATCCGCGGGCACTAAGGCGGCCGTCAGGTCACCTGTACCCACGTCTTCCCTCAATGCGCGCTCGACATCTTCGCGACCTTGTTCTTCAAAGGTATTCATCAGAAAATAAATCCATTTAACTCAAACAGGATCGATGGGAAGCTCGGTGCTTTTGATGTTGCGCCGCAAGAT
>JACPVY010000587.1 GCA_016197345.1 Burkholderiales bacterium | reverse complement strand
TGCGCACTCTTTGCATCGGCATACGCGGTCAATCAGCCAGAGCGCAAATGGGCATCGCGATTGGCTCAGAAACGCACTTCAAGCGCTTCACTGAGTGCATCAATTTGCGCACTGGCATGCGCGCCCGGTAATAGCATGGAAGGAATCACCACCATGGTGCGGGCATGGTCGGGAATGCCTAGCGTAAAAGCCATGCGCGGCAAAGGACGTGGCAAACTGATCAAGGTGGCAAACCAATTCACCATCGCTAAGGCTAATTGGCTACCTGCCAACGCGACCAAGGCCGCCAACCACAGCATCAGCCAAATCGCATCGCCTTCGCGCCACGCTTGCCATAGCAAGCCAGCGCTAAAGACTAGCGTGAGCAAGGCAATACTGCTTAAATACAGCGCAAACGGTGCTTGCCCGGCGAGCTGGCGTAGCCGCAAATGCCACGGCAAGCGCAAGCCACATTTCTGCTGCAATTGCGGCAAGCCATTACCAATTAAGTAGTAGCCGATATGCTGTTGCCGCGCATCCGCTGCGCTTTGATTGCGTGCTGCGCTATTGGCTAATTCCAATGCCATTTGCGCGATTTGCACTTCAGACAAGTCGCTATGCTTGCCGATTTTTTCGACGGCGTGACGATACAAATCGCGCGTCGCAAAATCCATGTCGCTATAGCATTGACTAGGATCTTGCCGCAAACATTGCTCGACCGCACTCATGCGCTCAACGAATTCGCGCCAATCCATACTCGCCAACAAACGCAAACTGCCGATGCTATTGCTCATCGAGACTTGATCGGCTGCTTGTTGCTGTGATTCAAGTTGCACCATTTGCTCTATGCTATGACCAGACTCGGCTAAGCGTTGCGCCAGCCACGTCAAGGGCAATGTCAAGCTACTGCTTTGCCCTTGCAAGCGCCGCATTAATTCCGCCACAAACGCACTTTCCATCGGCGGCTCGCTACGCGCCATATCCGCCACCAATAAAATCAATTGGTTCGGATGTTTTTCTACGGTTTGCGCCAGCTTATCGGCCCAAAAATACGCCAAATTGCGCTGTTGCCGCGTCTTCGCTAGGCGTACCGAAACACGCCGCAAGTTTTCGATCAAGGCGAGCCGCAACATGATAGGAATCGCCCATAGCTCACCCAATTTCAACATCGTCACTTGTTGATAGGCGCGCACAAAACTGGCTAAGCCTTCGGGATCGATCCGCCCATCGCCATGCGAAATCGTCTCGAGCGCGATGTCATACACGCGTGGCCGCTGGCTACCATCCGCATGCTGCAACCGTGGTAATTGCTGGCTATAGTTTTGCGGCAAATGTCGTTTCGCGGTACGAATTGCGCCTCGGCAGGTATGTCGGCGGAAGGTAATAAACGGAAGGGACGGAGCGAACAAGCGCGCTGTAATAAATGTACGCGCTCACGCCAGGTAGGGGGATCAGATTTCAATTCGGGCGCGCTTTCTATAGAGATCATCGGCGCAGGTTACTGTCGCGGTCTTTGCCAAGCAGCGCAGCAACGGCAATACTCCTGCATAGCGCCAGCCTAACGCGCCCCCCTGTCACCCGACTGTACGTTAGCGCACAGAGTCCAGTCGGCGCGATGTCAAACCATGTCGCTACCTGGTCACGTCCCTTTGCCGCCCCTGTTTGACCGATGCGCTCTCTTTTTCCACGGCTACCGCCATGTGTTTTTACAACGCTTTATAGCGAAAACTTGCATGCAATAGCACTGCGCGAAGCGAGAAATGCTTGCAACCGAAAATATGTGTGCCAGCGAACAGACCTTCTATTACTGCGCGCCTATAACGGAGCCTATGCACCGTGCTCAGTGTGTGATGTCTCTGATTCTTCAGCAAATCGACCTGATCGAACATGTGCGCATATTGAAATAGTGAATCCAGAAAACTACCGGAGAAAACAATGAAAAACCCTTTTGACATGTTTAGTAGCACTGTCCCTAGTTTGCTCGTCACCGGCGCCTTAGCCGGTGTGTTGAGTGGTCTATTAGCTGCATGTGCAAATATGCAAACACCCGCCACCGCCGATGTGGCCGTCTCCAAAGCGGCAGTAGAAAACGCAGCCAGCGCAGGTGGTGCCGAATATGCCCCATTAGAAATGCAAGCGGCGCGCGCCAAAATGGCACAAGCCAATCAAGCCATGCTGGCCAAAGACTATCCGTTAGCGATGGATTTAGCGAACCAAGCCCAAGCCGACGCCAAGCTCGCCCAAGCGAAAGCCAATTCGAGTAAAGCGCAGACGGCAGCGGCTGCTTTGCAAGAAGATATTCGAGTCCTGCGCGAAGAATTATCCCGCGCCAATAAATAGTTTTCCTACTAGCGCTGCCACACCCCTAGCTAGCGCTTCGCTTCTCCCCACGTCTTTACAAAGGAATCGAGATGAAAC
>JACPVY010000586.1 GCA_016197345.1 Burkholderiales bacterium | reverse complement strand
TATCGCCGTGACAATGGTGGAACCTGGCCCGGCCCAATCTGGCTTTGCCCAGCATGCTCAAATAGGGGACAGATTTGTGGCGCAAGACAATCCCTATGCCAATTATATCGAGGCCAATCTGGCGCGCTGGCAACAGCGTGTGCAAGAAGGCGAAGCGCCAGAGGTAATCGCCGCCTTGATTGCCCGCATCGTGCTAGAGGCGAAACCAGATTTTCGCTATTGCAGCAGTGAGCTGGTGCATGCCAAGGCACAGCAGGTATTCGTCGATCCTAGCGGCAATACGCAGTTGGCAAGCCTGATCAAGGATTACCAGCGCTAGCGTCAAGCTCTTCTTGTAGCTTAGATGGGGACATACCTTGTAAATACAGTGCGCCATTGCCAAAGCGGGCGATTTTATCTTCCGGGTTATATAGCGCACATTTTTCGAGGGACAGACAACCGCAACCGATGCAAGAGCTGAGTTTGTCACGCAAAGCAACCAGCGTATCGATTTTTTGCTGTAGCAAGGGTTGCCAACGACTGGCGATTTTCTGCCAATCTTGTGGCGTTGGCGTGCGTTGTTCCGGCAAGCTGGCCAGCGCCGCTTTGATTTCATCTAAGCGCAAGCCTGCTGCTTGTGCGGCGCGAATAAACGCGATACGGCGCAAGACGTCGCGCTTAAACTGCCTTTGCTTACCTGCGCTACGGCAACTCGTAATCAAGCCTTGTTCTTCGTAATAGCGTAGCGCGCTGCTCGCGACCCCCGCACGTTGCGCAACTTCCCCTATGTTCAATAGCGTTGCCATCTTTTGCCTTTCTTGAAAAAAGTGCTTGACCTCAAGTTCACTTGAACTTTGATAATGGCCCATCTTCAAACAACATTCAAGAGGGAAATATGTCCACCGCACTCCAGCATAACCGCACCGCAGAACTGACGTTGACGCAACTACTCGATGCCAACCAAGGCTTTGCCTTGCTTGCGCGCGGCACGACTAACCATTGCCCGATGGCCATGATTGCTTTATCCAAAATGCATGCAAGTCCAGCACGCTTACGAGAATATTTTGCGCAATGGCAAGAAAAATATGCGATTTACAGCGATACCGATGTGGTCGCAATCAAGCGTGAAAACTGGCAGCACTCTTTGGGTCAAGTAGAGGATTTCCCCGCCTTGCACCGTTGCTTTGGCGCTTGGATCGCGGAGCAGGGCGTGGCAAAGCTGTTGGTTGAAGTGTTGGGGCAGATTCCATTTGCTCCGGCGTCGGGTGCATTTCATGCCGCAATCCGTCTTGCCTATGGCTTGGAAGTTGGCCACCACGGTGAAATCGCCGCGGCCTTAGCGGCCTTGGTGACAGGTCACTTAGCGCTACCTTTACCGCAGATGAAGGATGAGAAGGAGTTGATGACAGCCGAAGCTGCGCTAGCGGTGTTGTCACAGCAGATGGCTGGGCGTCATTACGGTGGGCCGTGGATTACGACACAGCTCCGAGCGGTTGCGCTTGATCCTGACTTTGTACGCTATTTGCCACAGGTGACCTTGGCCACAACCAATAGCGGCGAGCTGATAACGGAATTAGCGACGCTAGCGATTCGCCTCTACTGGCAAACAAAAAATTTTACGTCCTTGCATATGGTGACAGGCCTGCATGCCGCGCGGATTGTCTGTGAGCATTTACAACGCGAATTCCCTGCCGAGCTGCTGACGCACCTGTTACCAAATTTGATGGCGCCGCTTTGGAGCGCTTTTGCGGCGGCCTATGTCGCCTTGGGCGCGCCAGCCTTAGCGCCGCTGCCGCAGATCGAACCGGACGCGCTCGCCTTAGATTGGCCAGCACTACTGGCACGCGCCGTGCAAAGCAATAACGATCACACCATCAAAATGAGCTATAGCTGTTGGCAAGAGGCGCAGCATTATTTACCGCAACGGCAACGGCAACCGCAACAGCAACAGCCGCGTCAGCCCGATGAAATCTGTGCGGCCGATCTCTATCTAGCAGCGGTACGAAGAATGTTGCCAGTCTAGCGCTCTGAGGCGCAGAGTAAGCGCCGAGCAAGCGCAAGCAGAGCAAGCGCAAGCAGGGGGAGCGAATTCGATTGACAGCCACCAGCGGCGCTTTTATCGTTGGATTTTTCTGATGCGATCGGCGCTATGACGAGTTCCTCCCTTACTTCTTCTACCTCTATTCCAGATGAGATTGCGCAGAAATTGCGCGCGGCACAGCATATTGCCGTCATGACCGGGGCGGGTGTCTCGGCTGAAAGCGGCATCGCTACCTTTCGCGATGCCTTAACCGGATTATGGGCAAACTTCAAGGCGGAAGACCTCGCGACGCCGCAAGCCTTTGTGCGCGACCCGGCGCTCGTGTGGGGCTGGTATGAGTGGCGCCGGGCGCAAGTGATGCAAACACAACCGAATGCGGGACATATCGCGCTTGCCGCCATGGCGCGGCAAGTGCCGCAATTGACTCTGATCACACAAAATGTCGATGATTTACATGAGCGAGCTGGCAGTAGCGCGGTCCTCCATCTGCACGGCAGTATCTTGGCGGCGCGCTGTTTTGATTGTGGCTTTCCGTATCAACATCGTGCCAGCTTGCAGCAAGATCATGCAAAACTCGCACCGCCAGTCTGTCCCGAATGCGGGGGCGCGGTGCGTCCCGGTGTGGTGTGGTTTGGGGAAAATTTGCCGCACGATGTGTGGCAAGAGGCCGAGCGTGCCGTGCGCGAATGCGATGTCTTGATTATCGCGGGCACTTCAGGCGTGGTTTATCCGGCGGCGGGCTTGGCTGAGTTAGCATTTCGCAAGCGCAAGACCATCATCCAAATCAATCCACAAGCAACCAACCAAGATAAATTCGCCAGTTTGGTGATGACGGGGCCATCTGGGGTCTGTTTGCCGCAATTATTGGCCGCCGCGTGGCCCGAATTGCGCTAGCCCTACACATTGCCACGCCATTTTCACGCTATCGCATCCACACTTTGAAAGGAAGACGATGTCATTTCACCCATCACGCCACCTATGCCTTGCCTTGGGCTTAGCGCTGTTCAGCGCGAGTAGCGGCATCAGCATCAGTCACGCTGCCAATATTGAGCCAGCGCAACGGGTCGAACAAAAACGTACTGATTTGACGGGTGCGCCGGGGATGGAAGTGATTGCCTCGGTGATCGAATTTAAAGTCGGCGAAGAGGTCGCCTTGCATCGTCATCATGGCGTAGAGGTAGCCTATGTTGTGCAAGGCGCTCAGGTGCAAATGGCGGGCAAGCCAGCAGTCACACTAGCGACAGGTAGCACGACGATGAATTTGCGGGATGTCATGCATGGCGGTTTTACCGTGATAGGGGACAGCTCACTGAAGTTATTTACCGTCCACATCGTCGATAAGCATCAAGCTTTGTACGACGCTAGTCCGGCCTCTAGCGCCAGCACTAGCAATGGCACCCATGCAAATAGCACAAGCACAAAATAAGGAGGAAGCGCAATGACTAGTCAAAACGCATCTACGTTACCGCAACAAGCTGTCAGCACATGCTTGTGGTTTGATCAGCAAGCGCTAGAAGCAGCCAATTTCTATGTCAGTTTATTTCCCAATTCACGCATTCTCGATATCAAATATTTTTTAGAAGGTGGGCCGGGTGTCGCCGGCTCGGTGATGACGGTATTGTTTTCCTTGAATGGCAGCGAATACATGACGCTCAATGGCGGCCCGCATTTCAGCTTTTCTCCAGCGACTTCATTGGTAGCGTATTGCGATTCGCAACCAGAACTCGATCAATTGTGGCAAAAATTGCTAGAAGATGGCGGCAAGGAAAGTCATTGTGGGTGGTTGACGGATCGGTTTGGGGTGACGTGGCAGGTGGTGCCACGGGCGATGTTGCCATTGATGAGTAGCAATGATCAGGCTGCCGCGCAACGGATGATCGCTGCGATGCTGAAAATGGTCAAATTGGATATGAATGTGCTGCAAAAGGCTTATGACGACCGATAAAAAAGTGTATTGTGCAATTTTGCGCTGGTAGGCGCGGCGCTTTTCATGGGACGCACATCATAAAGGGGGACAAAAATGGCCGATCAAACTAACCCGTATCAAGCGCCGCAAAGTGGGAATAGCCCAGAATTTGCGCCAGCAGACTTAAGCGATGCCAGTAAAGGTAAGCGTTTTTGTACGCTATTAGTCATATCGTTATACACAACTCTAAAATCCCGCCCAATCTCCATGTAAAAACTCTTTAAATTCAATGACTTGCAAATATCAG
>JACPVY010000585.1 GCA_016197345.1 Burkholderiales bacterium | reverse complement strand
GAGGGACTGATATGCAGCTCCCGCCCTTCCACCGGAATCGGTGCGGCCAGCATTTCGATAATTTTTTGTGCCACCAAACCCGCCTCTTGCGGTTCTTGCAAATCCGGCACCAGCACCACGAATTCATCGCCGCCCAAGCGCGACACGGTATCGCTCGCGCGCACCGCCAATACCAACCGACCAGCGACTTCGCGCAGCAAGCGGTCGCCCGTCAAATGTCCTAGCGTATCGTTAATTGTTTTGAAGCGATCCAGATCAATAAACATGACGGCTAGGCTGCGTTGATTGCGATTCGCCGCTAGCATGGCGCGCTGTAAACGGTCGGTGAGCAAGGCGCGATTGGGCAAGCCAGTCAAGCTATCATGGTAGGCCATGTGGTGGATGCGTTCTTCGATGTGACGCCGCTCGACGATTTCACCTTGAAGCTTGGCATTCGCGCCAGCGAGTTCGGCGGTACGTTCCTGCACCCGCAATTCCAGTTCATCGCGCGCGCGCAACACCGCTTGCGCGGCTTCGCGTCGCTCGGTGATGTCATCGACCAACCAGACTGAACGGCCCTTGGGCTGCGTCAAATCAAATGGCCGACCAGTCAAGCGCGCCCAAAACGGCTTGCCATCTTTCGTCACCAATAATTGTTCGCAACTATGTACGCGGCCAGCAGCAAAATCTTTCGTCACTTCTTCACGTACTGTCGCCCATTGATTTTTATCATGATAAAAAGCTTGCACCGAAACGCCTTGGATGCCGCCCGGCTCATAATTGAAAATCTCTTCCATCTTCCGGTTGCAGCTCTTGGTATGTCCCTTTTCGACAACCGCGATACCAATCACAGCGCTTTCTAAAATCGCTTGATTTTCCAGCAAGGCATCGCGCAATGACTGCTCAGCACGACGCGCATCGCCACGGTCTTCGATGATCCAAATCGTACCGTGGGTCGGATCTTGTGGATTGAGCACATAGCCAATCAATTGCACCCATAGCGTGCTGCCATCAATGCGCAGCATTTCCAATTCGCTATGAAATGGCTTGCCGCTAGAGAGTAGTGGCGCCGCCTCGCGCCCGACCTTTTCATAGGCTTCTTGGCTAGGATAGAGTAGCGCCCCCGCCATTCCGACATGGCTTTGGTCATAGCCAAACATTTCACAAAAACGCTGATTAAAACGGGTAATGTGACGGCTTTTGGTGAAGACGATACCGACCGAGGCATTACTCATGATGGCGTCAAGCTCCATCAGCATGCGCCGCATTTCCTGTGCATCGCGCCGGGCTTCGGTCACATCTTCAATAATCCAAATCGTGCCATCGCCCTTGTGTTCGGGGTCGATCGCGGTACTACGAATGCGTCCCCAAAACACGCTGCCATCGCGTCGTTTAAATTGGCATTCCGGCTTTTCAAATACCTGGCCACTCGATAGCACGCGAGTCGCATCGAGCACCAGTTGTGCATATTCGTTTTGATCGGGAAAGACGATTTGTGCTAGTTGCCCGACGAGGCAGCCATCAGGATAGCCAAACATCGTATCGAGGCTAGCATTGGTGCGCAAAATCAAGTCGCTACGACTAAACATGATGCCAACCGAAGCATTGTCGAGAATGGCCTTCTGCTCTAACAACAAGTGCTTCGCTTCTTCTTGCGCTTGTTTTTGCTTGGTGCGGTCATCAAAAATCCAGATCGTGCCTTGCTGTGGCTTTTCGGGATTGACGACATAGGCAATAGCATCGGCCCAAAACAAAGTATTGTCTTGGCGCCGCATTTCCATTTCAACATGAAACGATTGGCCGTCTAGCAGCAGGGGTAAGGCACGCTCGCCAGTAGCTTGAAATGCCTCAACGCTTGGGTAAAGCGTTTGTGATAATTGGCCGACGCCGCTATTGCCCTCAAAGCCAAAAACTTCGGCATAGCGGGCGTTATACCGCAAGATATGATTTTCGCGATGAAAACCAATCGCTAGCGGCGCGTTATTCATGATGGCGCGCATTTCTAGCAGTGTTTGCCGCAATTTTTCTTCACTTTTGCGCTGTTCATCAATGTCTTCGACAATCCAAATGGTGCCTTGCTGGTTTTGCCAAGGATCGATGGCCCGCGCATACACCTTGCACCAAAACAAACTGCCATCTAAGCGTTTGAATTGCATGTCGTCTTGAAATGAATGCCCGCTTGACAGCAGGGGCGCGGCTCTTTCACCTAGCTCCTGATAGCGTTGCGCAGAGGGAAGGATTTGGATGCTAGGTTGGCAATACAATTAATAAAATGAATTGTTGCTTCTATTTATACAAACATCGATCTTTCCAAGAAAGTTCTAAATAAAATTCTAGATTGATTGGTTCGCGCCGTTTTATTCAATTTAACAAG
>JACPVY010000584.1 GCA_016197345.1 Burkholderiales bacterium | reverse complement strand
ATTGCAAAATTTCACCTAGCTCTGGTTTATCTTTACGGAAGGCGAAACTAAGTGGATATTCAAAGCCGACATTAGCCGCCTGCACACTCTGGTAAGCGTTGGCTTGGGTGCTTAAAAAATGCACGCTGGCGATGTCAGCGACCACGCCATCGACTTTGCCTGCGGCCATTTGCTGCATTCCTTCGGCGTCGCTAGCGACCGCCACCCATTGGATTTGTTTGAAGTTTTCACGCAAAAAATGCTCTACTGCATAGCCTTTGCCAACAGCTAGGCGGCGCCCACTCATCTCGGCTAGGGTGGTATTGCTGTCTTTTCCGGTTGGCAAAAATAGCGCGGCGGGGATAGAGACGTATGGCGTGGTGAATTGCAGAAATTCACCGCGTTCTGGCGTTGGGCGGAGCGAGGTGAGAATGTCAACGCGCTTTTGCTTCGCTTTTTCAAGATTGAGACTTAAGGGGGCTGCCGGTTGCGCCAGTATCCGCAAGCCCGTTTTTTGGCTGATTAAATGCAAAAAGTCGACAGAGAGACCGAGCGGTTTGCCTTTGCTATCCACATACACGAAGGGGCCGTAATCGCTTTCTGGCGCATAGCTGGCAAGCGGGTTGAGGAATAGCCAATCCACTAACCGTTGCTCCAGCATAACAGTGCTACCGTCCGCTCGAACCTGTGCAGCGGGCAGCAGCAAGATGCTAACAAATAGCAAGGTCAATGCGGACCGACTTAGGCGCATGGAATTCCTTTAAATGGGGTAGAGAAATCAAATGAAGATGCCAGGGTGTAGGGCACCGATGGGGCGTTGGCAGTGTTACACGTGCTGCAAGCATTGATGCGCACAGCGCTACCGAGATACCGGTCGCGCGGCTGCTCCGCTGGGGAGGCAGGACGCGATGATGTGACCTAGTCTAGCATAGCTTGAAAATATGCAAGAGATACCAATGATATGCTGCAGAAATTGACAGGTAACCTGTGGTGAAGTGGTAACGCTGCGGCAATTTTCTGCTCAAAACTGTGTGCCACAGCGTTATCCCTTCGTTTCCCCGCCTCAGATTAAAACACCCCTTGCAAAGAAATGGATAGCAAACGGGAATCGCCAAAGAACGGGTAAGCGTAGTGCGATTTGTCTTTGGAGATATCGTATTGCACTTTCAGCGCCATATCTTTGCGGAAGTCCCAGCGTACCGAAAAATACTGGCTATTGCGGCCTTCGATTGGCTCGGTCACTGTGCGATAGCGTGACATGGTGTACATCGGTGTCCAATTACCGTAGTTATAACCCACCCCTAACAAAGCGTACTTGTAGATGTTTTTGATGCCCAGAGCAGGATTGACTTGCTCAAAGCGATCTACTTCCGTTTTGATGATCCAATTGTTGTAATCGACATTCGCCGCCAGCCCTACGATGCGGGTGAATTGATTGTCTAGCAGTGTATAGCGGCTGCCATCGGGATAGTATTGCCACACCGAGTCGCGATGTTT
>JACPVY010000583.1 GCA_016197345.1 Burkholderiales bacterium | reverse complement strand
GACTTTGGTATAAAACCGTTCGCCCAAGGCGGCAAAACCATTGTTTAGCACAAGCTCGTCTAAGGCTAACAAGCCAAGGCTAGGGGATTCGTTCATGCGGCTTCTTAGTTGGTTGGCAGAAAAGCGCGTATTTTGACAGAGTTTAGGCCCTAGCATGACTGCACATACAAAATCGCTGGGAGTTCAAGCTGCGCGCTACGTTAGCGCCACACGCGGACGTGCAATGCTGCGGCGCAAAATTGAAAACCATTGACTGCTTCCTAGCACTGATGGATAAATCTGCTTTACTGCCTACCTTTACTCTCTTTGCAGTCTTTATGATCGAATTGACGGAATGAACTGGCTGAACGAATTGACTGAATTGTTTGAGTTAAGTGAGTTTTCCCTGAATTTCCCCTAAGACATTGATTTTCGTAACCACGCTTAAATGAAGGAGAAGTAATGTCGCAATTTGCCACCGAGCAAGCCATACGTGCCTCAACCCCGGCTGCGTTGATGGCATCGCCCGTCATGGGCTTGATGATGTACCGGCTTGGGCGTGCAATTGGGGGATCGTGTTTCGACCATCGCTTGGAATGGCTACCGTCATTTAGAAACGTATTACGCGGTCTCTGGCATCGGTGCTGTGTTGCATACGATCAACCCGCGCCTGCATCCTGAACAATTGGCTTACATCATCAATCATGCAGATGACCAATATGTGTTTGTTGACCTTACTTTCCTGCCGTTGATTGAAGCCGTTCACACGCACTGCCCACGGGTCCGTGCCTTTGTGCTGATGTGCGAACGCGCGCAAATGCCAGCCGCCAGCAAAGTGCCGAATTTGCTCTGCTATGAAGAAGTCATCGCCGGTAAAAACACCGATTGTGACTGGCCTCAATTTGATGAAAATAGCGCCTGTAGCCTGTGCTATACCTCGGGCACTACTGGCAATCCGAAAGGGGTGTTGTATTCCCATCGCTCGACTGTGTTGCATGCTTATGGCTCGGCGTTACCCAATGCGATGGATGTTTCTTCGCATGATGTGGTGTTACCCGTGGTGCCGATGTTCCATGTCAATGCTTGGGGCTTACCGTATTCCGTCTTGCTATGTGGCGCCAAATTTGTTTTCCCCGGACCAGCCTTAGATGGAAAATCGCTGTTTGAATTGTTTGAAAGCGAAAAAGTCACGTTTTCAGCGGGTGTGCCGACGGTGTGGTTGGGCTTAATTACCTATGCCAAGCAAAATGATCTGAAATTTTCGCATTTCCGCCGCACCGTGATTGGTGGCTCCGCTTGCCCGCCCGCCATGATGCAAACCTTGATCGATGATTTTGGCGTGGAAGTGGTGCATGGCTGGGGCATGACAGAAATGTCGCCGCTAGGGACAGCCGGTGGTTTGCTCGCGAAACATATGGATTTGCCTGTCGCTGAGCAACGCAAGATTTTGCAAAAACAAGGTCATGCGGTATTTGACGTCGATATGAAAATCGTCGATGACGAAGGGCGCGAATTGCCGTGGGATGGCAAAAGCTATGGCCATTTGATGGTGCGCGGGCCTTGGATTGCGGCTGGCTATTTTCGCGGTGAGGGTGGCGAAGTGTTGCAAGACGGCTGGTTTCCGACTGGCGACGTTGCCACCATCGACGAAGATGCCTACATGCAAATCACGGATCGTAGCAAGGATGTGATTAAGTCGGGCGGCGAGTGGATAGGTACGATTGATTTGGAAAACATCGCCATGGCGCACCCCAAAGTCGCGCAAGCGGCCTGCATCGGCATGCGCCATCCGAAATGGGATGAGCGGCCTTTGCTGGTGGTGGTGAAAAAGCCGGGGGTGGAGTTATCCAAAGAAGAGATTTTGCAATTTTATGAAGGCAAAATCGCGAAATGGTGGACGCCAGATGATGTCGTTTTCATTGAAGCGATTCCGCTCGGGGCCACCGGCAAAGTGCTAAAGACCAAGATCCGCGAAACCTTGAAAGACTATCAATTCCCTAGCTAAGGCGAAGCGAAGGCGAATTGGTTTTCGCTGAGAAAAAGTGCTGCATGTAAATATTCTGGCTTAGTGCAGCACTTTTTCTTTGCTTTGCTGCAATTTTCATACAAAAACACCTTGTAGTTTGCAGTGCAGCACGCATTCGCTTTACAGCGACGAGCGTGCGCTTTATGCTTCTGGCTCGTATTTAGGCCATGCTTGCTGCAAGCCCTTTCTCTTTGACGCTGATCTTCTACTGATTTGGAATCAATATGCGCCCATTCTTCCGCCCTCGCTGCGTTGCCAGCCTCGCTCTTGCTGCCGTTGCTGGCACGATTTTCGCAGTGCCTGCGAACGCTGAAACCATCAAAATTGCTTTTATTGATCCATTGTCTGGCCCCTTCGCGCCCGTCGGGCAAAATCAATT
The DNA here is from genome assembly GCA_016197345.1 of Burkholderiales bacterium. GTDB lineage: Bacteria > Pseudomonadota > Gammaproteobacteria > Burkholderiales > Burkholderiaceae_D > JACPVY01. The sequence goes on along the minus strand of JACPVY010000583.1, from coordinate 1,212 downwards.
AAAAACCTTCCAATTGATGGCTGAACAAGCCAATAAAGGCAAATGGGCTGGCGAGCATCAATTTGAAGTGGTGGGTTTTGATAATAAAGTCAGCCCACAAGAGTCGCTGACCCAGCTCAAAGCCGTGATCGATCAAGGTTATCGCTTCATTTTGCAAGGCAATGGTTCGGGCGTGGGTTTAGCGCTATTGGATGCGGTGAATAAGCATAATGAACGTAATCCCGGCAAAGAAGTGCTGTATTTGAATTACGCTGCGATTGATCCTGACATGACCAATAGCAAGTGCAGTTTCTGGCATTTCCGCTTTGATGCCAATTCCGACATGAAGATGGAAGCCTTGACCACCTACATGGCGAAAGATAAAAAAATCAAAAACGTCTATATCATTGGCCAAAATTATGCGTTTGGGCAATCGGTCAGTAAGTCAGCAAAGGAATATTTGGCACGTAAGCGGCCAGATATCAAAATCGTTGGCGATGATTTACACCCTATCGGCCAAGTCAAAGATTTCTCCCCATACATCGCAAAAATCAAAGCTTCTGGCGCTGATACTGTCATTACCGGGAATTGGGGCTCGGATTTATCGTTGTTGATCCGCGCTGCAAAAGATGCTGATTTGAAAGCCAATTTCTACACCTATTATGCAGTGACCACCGGCGTACCGACCGCGATGGGCGCGGCGGGCGCAGAACGCGTGAAAATCATCGGCAATTGGTTAGCGAACAACGAAAGCAATAACGGCAAAGAATTGGTGGAGGCTTTCAAGAAAAAATACAACGACGATCTCTATACCGCGCAGGGACACTCTAGCATCGGCATGTTGTCGAAAGCGATCAAAGAAACAAAATCCCTCGATCCGAGCAAAATTGCTTTCGCGCTGGAAGGCATGAAGTTGGCGAGCCTAAACGGTGAAGTGACGATGAACCGTGTTGATCACCAATTGCAACAGCCGCTGTACATCGGTGTTTGGACCAAAACCAATGGCAAGGACGTGAAATACGATCAAGAAAACACGGGCTATGGTTGGAAAGTCGAGCAAAAGATTGATGCCTATATCGCGGCGCAACCAACGACTTGCCAGATGAAGCGGCCAACTCGCTAAGCCAAGCACGCACCTGACGCCGCAACACTAGTTTAGTGGCATAGCGCCAGCCTTTTTTGAGGTTATCGCAAAGTTAAATAGCTAGGACGGGGGGGATAACGCTTCTGCCT
>JACPVY010000575.1 GCA_016197345.1 Burkholderiales bacterium | reverse complement strand
GGTCGAAACGGGGATGACGCTACACGAAATGGCGGCCAAGCCTGATGCGGGTGCCATCATCGGCCAAAGCACTGTCCCTATTTTGCCGGATGAAACCGCGTTTGAAGTATTTGGTAAATTGACGGTATTGGCTGAGCAAATTTTATGGAATAGCTTGCCAGCGATCATGGCGGGCAATCCACCTAAATTGCCGAATGATTTAAGCAAAGGCAGTTATTTCGGTGGCCGCAAGCCCGAACAAGGGCGGATAGATTGGACGCAAAGCGCGCAGCAAGTGTATAACCTGCACCGCGCCGTCGCCCCGCCCTACCCCGGTGCCTTTACCGATGTCGGCACGACGCGCTTGGTGATTGGCAAAGCACGCCTAGCGCGGGACACACCAGCATCAGGCGCAGAACATACGCTACGCCATCTGCCGCTAGGCTTGGCCGTGCACAATCAAGGTATCGTTGGCGTTTGTGGCGTTTGTGGCGATGGTGGCGAAGGTGACGATAGCGGCTATTTGCAGATCAGCGAATTGCTGTGTGACGGCAAGCCGGTTAGCCCACAACAATTGCAAGAATTACTCCAACGCGCAGGCAGTTCCGCTCACAGCGCGGGCGATGCGCTGTAATTAATTTTTCTTTAAAGAATAAGCATATGAAAAAAGTTCTCATCCTCGGTTTGAATGGTTTTATTGGACACACGCTATGCCGCCGCATTTTGCAACAAACCGACTGGAGTATCGTCGGCTTGGATATCGGCAGTGAGCGCATCGCCCAGTATTTGAATGATCCGCAATACAAAGATCGTTTGGAATTTTTAGAAGGCGATATGCTCGCTAATTCAGCGTGGATAGATGAAAAAATTCAAGTCTGCGATGTGATTTTGCCACTCGTAGCAATCGCTACACCATCAACTTATGTGACACACCCATTGCGCGTGTTTGAACTCGATTTCGAGGCGAATTTACCTATCGTGCGCGCCGCAGCTAAACACGGTAAGCACTTGGTTTTCCCTTCGACTTCCGAAGTGTATGGCATGTGCCATGACGAAGAATTCGATCCTGAAAACTCTGAATTGATTTGCGGCCCGATCAATAAACCGCGTTGGATTTATTCCTGCTCCAAGCAATTGATGGATCGCGTGATCTGGGGCTATGGCATGGAAGGTTTGAACTTCACGCTGTTCCGTCCCTTTAACTGGATCGGCGCTGGGCAAGACAATATTCACTTGGCGAAACAAGGTTCAGCGCGCGTCGTCACCCAATTTTTTGGCCATATTTTGCGTGGCGAAACGATTTCGCTGGTCGATGGTGGCCGCCAAAAGCGCGCTTTCACCTATATCGACGATGGCAT
>JACPVY010000574.1:5782-8477 GCA_016197345.1 Burkholderiales bacterium | reverse complement strand
CGGCCCGGTGACGAGCACCAAACCATTCGGGCGGGCGATAATAGCCCGAAAGCGTGCCAACATTTCGGGTGGCATGCCGATGGCATCTAAACTCAGCGTGACGCCGCCTTGATTGAGCAAACGCATCACCACCGATTCGCCGTATTGCGTCGGCATGGTGGAAATACGCACATCGACCCGCTGCTGTTTGACTTTGATCGCAAAGCGACCATCTTGCGGCAAACGTTTTTCGGAAATATCCAAATCCGACATCAATTTCAAGCGCAAGGCCAAGGCTGGCGCGATCTTGATATCGGCTTCGGTTTGTAAGTGCAACACGCCGTCGATCCGAAAGCGAATTTGCAGGCGGCCATCTTGTGGTTCGATGTGAATATCGGAGGCGCGTACTTGGGTGGCATCGTCAAACACCGATTGCAGCAATTTGACGACTGGCGCTTCTTCTAGCCCCGGGGTACTCGCTAGCGCACCGAAATCGACCACGCTATCGCCCAAGTCTTGCTCTAATTCACGGGCGAAATCGGTAATTTCATCGGTGCGGCGATAGAAACGATCAATCGTTTGCAGTAATTCGCTTTCATTGACGACCGCTAAATCTATCGTCTTGCGAATCAAGCGCGTAATTTCATCGTAGGCAAACAAATCGGTAGGGTCGGCCATCCCGACTAAATACCCACCGCGCCGCTCTTCTAGCACAATCGCACGAAAGCGACGTGCCTGAGTTTCTGGCAACAGGCGGACGATTTCGGCATGGATATTGAAAAACTTTAGATTGATATAGGGGATCGCGAGCTGCTTGGCGAGCGCGCTAGAAATTTGCTCTTCAGTGACAAACGACAATTCGACGAAGACACGTCCCAATTTTCGGCCACTGCGTTTTTGCTCCGCTAAGGCGGCATGTAATTGCTCTTCAGACAGCAATTTTTGCTGGACCAGGATTTCCCCTAAACGGACTTTTTCTGGCCTTGCCATAAGCTCCCCTTCCACGATGGTCGATATGCAAAACGCTATCTTAGACTATGCACACCGGATTGCGGCATTTGGATTGTTGTTGCAGATCACTAATCATGCAAAAACAATCGAAAAACCCGCCAAGCGCTGCACATTTGTCAATTGCCTACAGATTTAGCGCTAGAATTGTCGCCAGCTTGGCTATCGCTATTTCCTTGATTTCTCTTTTTTTCCGATTTTTCAATCCCACTGGCCCACCATGAGCACACCGGCACTACGTTTTCAGCAAGTGGTCAAACACTTTGATAAAAAACAGGTTTTACGCGATATCACGCTCGATATTGTGCCGGGCGAATTTTTTGGTCTGGTGGGCATGAATGGTGCTGGCAAAACCACGCTCTTGAAATGCCTGTTTGATTTTTGCGCGTTTGAAGGCGGCAAGATAGAAATTTTCGGCAAAAGTAATCAATTCCCGAGTAGCCGCGCGCCGATTGCCTTTTTGCCCGAGCGCTTTATGCCGCCGTATTACTTAACAGGGCGAGATTTTCTGAAGTACATGCTGCAATTACAAGCCTTGGAGTACGACGAAAAAGCCGCCCTCACCTGCCTGCACGCACTCGATCTCGATAGCCAAGCCTTGATCAAACCCGTACGCTCGTATTCAAAAGGGATGACGCAAAAGCTCGGGCTAGCAGCAGCCTTCCTTGCCAATAAAGCGCTATATGTGTTAGACGAACCGATGAGCGGCCTCGACCCCAAAGCGCGTGCCTTACTCAAACAACGCTTGCAGCAATTGCGGCAAACCCAAAGCACCTTGTTTTTCAGCTCACACGCCTTGGCCGATGTCGAAGAAATCTGCGACCGCATGGCAATTTTGCACGACGGCCAATTGCGCTTCATCGGCACGCCTAGCCAGTGTTGTGAGCAATTTAAAGCGGTGAATTTGGAACAGGCATATATGCATTGCATCGCTTAGCCATAGCAAGCGCTTACAAGTCAGGCAACCAGCGTAGCATCACCTGTGGTTGTTGCTCTTCTAGCGTTTGGAATTGCGCATCTAGCCCCAAACCGGGGACAAACAATAATTGTTTTGCGCTACTCACGAGCGGTGAATATTGCCGTATCCACGCTGGGATATCTTGGCTTTGATATTGCTGCTTCAGGGGCCGACTCGGGCGATTAGCGGCAAAGCGAAAACGCTCGCCACCACGCCGATAATGGATTTCCAATTCCTGTGCGGATAAGGTCGCACTGGCGACGCCTCCGCTCGTGCAAGGCACAAACTCCAACACGCCATGAAACGCATCAAAACGCAGGCTTGCCTCACCTTGCCAGCGAAAATGCTGTGATTCGACTTCCCGCAGTTGTTGGTCATAGCGCGGCGTCAAATACACTTTGCCGCGATACAAGCGAAGCTGGCATTCAGGGTGGCTGACACATACCTGCACGTTTTCATCTTCGCTCGCTAGCTGCTGCCACAGTTCGCGCAACCAGCTAGTCGATGGCATACGTTTATCGTGCTGCGCCAACCAATAGCGCAGCAGATTATTACGCCGCTCGGGTCGCAATTGCAGGAGCGGCGCACGCAGCAATTGCTCACCAGCGCGACATGCCTGTAAATCATTCTCCGCCATTTCATTGAGCAGACTTTGCGCCGCGCGCGCGTGTTCGCTAGTGCGTGCCAGACGCGCTTGAAAGCCCGGAAACACTTGCGCTAGCGCAGGCATCACCTGCAAGCGCAGCGCAT
>JACPVY010000574.1:0-5767 GCA_016197345.1 Burkholderiales bacterium | reverse complement strand
GCGTGGATCGAGATTGGATTCGTCTTCGATATGTTGAAGCTGATGCTGATCGCTATAGGCTTGCAATTGCGCGCGCGATACCGCGAGCAAGGGGCGCATGATGACCGTGTGCGCGTCGCCCAGCAAACCCGGTGCGATATTCGCGCTATCCATCGCTGCAATCCCTGCCACGCCAGAGCCGCGCAGCATTTGCAAAAGAACTGTTTCAGCTTGATCATCGAGATGGTGTGCGGTTAGCAGGTGTGTCACTTGATGTTGGCGACAAAGCTGCCCGAGCGCCGCATAGCGTTGCTCACGCGCGGCTTGCTCTAAGCCTTCACCTTGCCAATCGCGTAGCGCAATGCGTTCGCTGGCAAAACGCACCCCTAATTGCGCACAAGTGGCGGCGCAATGCGTCAGCCAAGCGTCGGCATGCGCGCTAATGCCGTGATGGATGTGGAAAGCAAACAGTTGTAGCGGTGCTTGTGCCAACTTAGCGGCGAGATGCAGTAACACCGTAGAATCGAGGCCGCCGCTATAGGCGATTGCAAGGCGCAAGGGTTCAGCTTCATCATGTTGCATCGCGTGTTGTGCGCTAGCGGAATGAAACTGGGCAGCGATTTGTTGCGCCAAAGGTGGGATGAAGAGAGTCACGCGATGTTCAAAGTAGGGGGCGCGCTCCAAGCGACGAGCAGCATGCCGCCCGTCCTACAAAAGCGAGCAAACCATCACGAATGGTCAGATCGGCAAAATATTTGCGTTTGGCCGCTCAAGCTTTTACTCGCTCGAATTGGTTTCCTTGAACTTGCCATAGCTCATCAGTTTTTCATGACGCGCAGCCAGCAAATCTTTGGTTTTCATGCCTTGGAATTGGCGTAGCGTGTCGGCTAGCGCGCGTTTCAACAGACCGACCATTTGTTTTGGATCGCGATGCGCGCCGCCCAATGGTTCGCTGATGATTTTGTCGATCAAGCCCATGGCTTTCAAGCGATGTGCGGTCAAACCTAGCGCTTCAGCAGCATCGGCTGCGCGCTCAGAAGTTTTCCACAAAATAGAGGCACAACCTTCAGGGGAAATCACCGAGTAGGTCGCGTATTGCAGCATCAAGACGGCGTCGCCAACCGCAATTGCGAGTGCGCCACCGGAGCCGCCTTCGCCGATGATGGTAGCGATCAGGGGGACTTTGAGCTCAGCCATCACATACAAATTATGGCCAATCGCTTCCGATTGACCGCGCTCTTCCGCATCAATGCCGGGGAAGGCGCCGGGGGTGTCAACAAAGGTGAAAATAGGCAAACCGAATTTTTCGGCCAGCTTCATTAGGCGCATGGCCTTGCGATAGCCTTCAGGTTTAGGCATGCCGAAATTGCGTGCGGTGCGCTCTTTCGTATCGCGGCCTTTTTGATGGCCGATCACCATACAAGCTTGGCCATTTGGCTTTTCTTGGCCAAGCGCTCGATTTCTTCTGAAATATCGACCGCTGAATCATCTTGCACAAAGCGGAGTTCATCAATTTTGGAATCCAATTCGGCGATGGGTTGCTCAAAATTGAGGAAGGTCGTTTTAGTAGTCATTCTGACTCCTTATCTTTTCATCTGGCCAGCGTGCAATATGCCCAAGCACAAGCCGCTGACACTGCAAAACTTAAGCTGTTTCCTTAAGCGTTTCCAAACTACGCCACAAATACCACGTTGCCACAGTGCGCCAAGGTTCCCAGTTTGCCGCCACTTCGCGCGCATCGCTACGCGAAACTGGCTCACCAGAAAAATAATTGACGCTAATGCCCTTGATCAAGCTGGGATCATCCAGCGGCAAAATATTCGGACGCAACAAATTAAAAATCAAAAACATTTCGGCGGTCCAGCGACCAATACCGCGAATCTGTACTAATTCGGCGATGACGGCTTCGTCATCCATCTCTGCCCACAACTCGACATGCACGCGCTTGGCCTTAAAGTGTTCAGCCAGGTCAAGAATATACTCAGTCTTGCGCTTGGACAAGCCACAAGCAGCAAGATTTTCTGGCCCGGCTTTTAAGACTTGGGCGGGATTACATTTAGGGCAAAGTTGCAAAAAACGTAGCCAAATTGCTTCGGCCGATTTGACCGAAGAAATCTGTTGACTGATGACCGAACGCACGAGCGTAGCAAAAGGCTCGCCCTTGCCCAGCAATTGCGCATCGCCAAATTGCGGGATCAAGCGGGCCATGATGCGATCACGCGCCATCAATTGCTGCTTCGCTTCTTCCCAATAATCGGGGATGCGTACGCTATCGGTATCGCTTGCTATTACCTTCATGCGCGGCGCCACTCAGTCTGGCCACTTGGTTTATCTTCCAAAACAATTCCCGCCGCCAACAGATCGGCGCGAATTCTATCAGCTTCCTGAAAGTTTTTGGCTTTTTTTGCATCCAAACGCGCCGCGATCTGCGCTTCGATTTGCTCATTCGATAGCGAGCTAGCGCTCGGTGCGCCTTGCAAAAAGGCTTGCGGATCACGCTGTAACAAGCCCAATACGCCTGCTAAAGCCTTCATCTGCCCAGCGACGCGCGGCGATTTATCGCGATTGACTTGATTCACCATTTCCAGCACATAAGTCATCGCTAACGAGGCATTGAAATCGTCGTCCATCGCTTCTTTAAAGCGCACGGCGTTTTCTTCATTCCAATCCAACCCTAAATCATCAGGCGGCGTTTCTTTCAGCGCAGCATACATCCGCGTCAAAGCGTTTTTAGCGTCTTCGAGGTGGAAATCGGAGTAATTCAATGGGCTACGATAATGGGTGCGCATCAAGAAAAAGCGCAGCACTTCGGCATCATAGGATTTCAAGACATCGCGGATCGTGAAGAAGTTATTCAGCGATTTGGACATCTTTTCATTGTCAACTACGAGGAATCCGTTGTGCATCCAATAGGTCACGGTTTCATGGCCGAGCGCGCCCTCAGATTGCGCGATTTCGTTTTCGTGATGCGGGAATTGCAAATCAAGACCACCGCCATGGATGTCGAAACGCTCACCCAACACAGCGCAAGTCATCGCCGAGCATTCGATATGCCAACCGGGACGGCCCTTGCCCCATTTCGAATCCCATTTCGCTTCATCCGGCTCATTTTCTTTCGCCGCTTTCCACAGCACGAAGTCGAGCGGATCATTCTTGCTTTGATTGATATCGATGCGTTCCCCTGCGCGCAACTCGTCTAAAGAGCGGCGTGACAACTTGCCATAGCCGGGGAATTTACGCACCGCATAATTGACGTCGCCATCCTCACTTTGATAGGCCAGACCTTTTTCTTCTAGCGTAGCGATCATGGACAACATTTGTGGAATGAATTCAGTCGCACGCGGTTGCAATTGGACGGGCAAAATACCGAGCGCCGTCAAATCTTCATCCATCATGTCGGAAAAACGTTTGGTCAAGCCAGAGATGGTTTCGCCATTTTCTAGCGCACGACGGATAATTTTGTCATCAACGTCGGTGATATTACGTGCATAGGTAACCTCATAGCCAGACGCTAGCAACCAGCGATGCACCACATCAAATGCCATTGCCATCCGCGCATGGCCTACGTGGCAATAATCATAAATCGTCATGCCGCACACATACATGCTGGCTTTACCGGGAATCAGGGGAACAAAAGTCTGCTTCTCACGCGTCAGCGTGTTATAAATTTTCAGTGTGCTCATGGAAAATATTTTCTGTAATACAAATGTAGCCAAACCGGTAGCCTAACCGGGGAGCAAAAAATGCTGCATAAGCTTAGTCATTTTTTGCCGTCTCCTGAAAGTGCGCGACCCAAGCCAGCCAGATTATTGCATGCTTTTTTCAGCCTGTTTTGAAATTCTTGCGCGATTCTTGCACACTTCACGCCTGTGCATTACGCATCGAATTGATCTATAGAGCAGCGCTTGCTTAAGCGACGTTTGCATGCGTGGGCTGGAATAAGCTGCATTGATAGACGAAAAATCTTGCCATTTAACAAATGGCGAATCAATGCAATGCCAATTCAACAACACATTTTTGCTTTTTCCCCGGTATTTTCAACAGGTCTTCAGGCGATGCCGCAGATTTTTAACGCTACATGCTCTTTCGCAAGCTTCTTTGATAGAATGCGGAACTTCGCTCAAGTATATCATTGATAAAACCCATGCTCTCTTCGTTCGGACGCTCTTTCAATCTGCTTGCAGGTCGCCACCTTCCCCCTTCCATGAGCACACACATGAGTTTGCGTAGCCTGCTTGTAGCATGCGCCTTCGCTAGCAGCCTTAGTTGCCTGCCCGCAACGGCCGATGATTTTGCTGATGTCAGCAAATTTATCCGCGCTGGTCAATTTAATGAAGCAATGGCGAAAGTCGATGCCGTGCTGACCCAGCGCCCACGCGATGCGCAAATGCGTTTCTTAAAAGGCTTGATTCTGACCGAGCAAAATAAGAACGCCGAAGCGATCACGGTGTTTACCAAACTGACCGAAGATTACCCAGAATTGCCCGAGCCGCATAATAATCTAGCGGTGCTCTACGCATCGAGCGGCCAATATGACAAAGCACGCGCCGCGCTAGAAGCGGCGATTCGCACCAATCCAACCTACGCGACTGCACATGAAAACTTAGGCGATGTTTATGCCAAGTTAGCTAGCCAAGCGTATGACAAAGCCTTGCAACTCGATTCAGGCAACAATAGCGCCAAATCAAAATTGACGATGGTGCGCACCTTGGTTGGCAACACCACCTCGGCGGCACTGCCTAAACCAGGAACCACGGTCGCCAGTGCCACCCCAAGCAAAGCCACAACCAAACCAGCAACGCCAACCCCGACACCAGCAGCCGTTGCGACACCAGTTGCGGTCGCGCCTAGTCCAACGCCAGCGGCATTCCCTCCTCCAATCGCTAGCGCTGCTGCAAGCAAAGCATCGACCTTGATTGCAAAAGCAGAAACGAAACCTGAGGCTAAGCCTGAGAAGCCTGAGACCAAGCCCGAAGTAAAGGTCGAGGCTAAGCCTGATCCAAAAGCAGAAGCGAAACAAAAAGCCCTAGAAGCGAAAGCAGCAGAAAAAGCGGCGCAAGAAGCGAAAGCGGCTGAAAAAGCAGAGCGCTTAGCGGAAGCGAAAGCACAAGAAGCGAAAGCCAATGTCGAGCGCGATGATGTGCTGAAAGCCGTCAATAGCTGGGCAAAAGCGTGGAGCTCGAAAGATATGAAGGGCTATTTAAACGCTTATGGCAATGATTTCCAAACGCCGAAAGGCGAGCCAAGAAAAGCGTGGGCCGATGAACGCCGTCAACGCATCGAAAGCAAGGGCCGTATTAGCGTACAAGTTGAAGAAGCGCAGGTAAAGCTGGAAGGCAATACCGCTACCGTCAAATTCCGTCAAATTTATACCTCGGATAAGCTCACCGCCAATAGCCGGAAAATATTGGTACTGACCAAGCAAGGCAGTAAGTGGCAAATCAAGCAGGAACGCTCGGCAAGCTGATGTTTTACAATGCTCCTTTTTGGCGACCTGCAGCGCAGGGCCGCACTCTTCGCACGCTAACCCACGCCAAGCTGTTTGGCGTGCTGGTGTTGGCCTTCACGCTAGGGATGCCTGATCATTCGGGCGCCACAGGTTCGATTCGGCCACCACCGCCAGCTCCTAAGCCAGCCGGTAATTACGCCTCGCAAAACAATGCGGTGCCGCTTAATCCCAATCAAAAACCAGATCCCGATGCCATGCTGATCGCGATCTATAAAGATTTGGGTAGCAATAAATTGCGCGAAGCCTTAGCGAAAGCCGACGCGCTGGTGCAAGCCTATC
>JACPVY010000573.1 GCA_016197345.1 Burkholderiales bacterium | reverse complement strand
ATGCACTCGATCCACAAGATGTGAAGACCTATTTACCGGCGACGAATGCGGTGGGCAAGTTATTAGCACCGCATGAAATGGGTGAGTTATTTAAAGTCTTGGTGGTGGGGAAAAACGTAGAATTGGCACCGCATTGGGGCCAATTTGCGCGCCAAAGTCGTTTGTAAGCGGCGTTCTGCGGCGAGGTTATGCGCATCTATGCGCTATTTATGCGACAGCGGGGCAAGTCTGGTGCACTTCTGCGAACTATGCTTGCCCTCAGTGCGCGCTTGAGCGATGATTTCGGCTTTGTTGATTTTGCCGAGATGAGTGTTGCCGTTATTTATTTGTTTGAAAGGTAGCACATGATATTGCGTTGGTTTGTGGTGATATTTCTTGGCGTGATCGTGCTATCTTCGCTCTTGCCATGGCTGGAAAAACTAGGCATAGGGCGCTTGCCGGGTGACTTTCGTTTTAAATTATTTGGCCGAATTTTTTCGCTCCCCTTTGCCTCCACCATTTTGCTTTCCTCGATAATGTTGATCATTGCACGCTTGCTGCCCTAGCTCGTCGTGTGTAGAAAATAGATGAGCAAGATACATACCCATTATGACAACCTAAAAGTGTCGCGCATGGCACCGCAGGAAGTTATTCGTGCTGCCTATAAGGCGTTGAGCCAAAAATATCATCCCGATAAAAACCCCGGCGATGAAAAGGCGGCGCGCATCATGGCGATTTTAAATAGCGCATATGGCACGCTCTCTGATCCACAGCGGCGGCGTGAGCATGATGAATGGATTGCAGCAGAAGAGTGGGAAATCGAGTGGTTAGAAAGCACGAAGGCAGAAGAAGAAGCCAAACGAGATGAGCACTATGCACCGCAATGGGTGCAAGAACCACCGCAGCAGAGTAAATTCAAGCGCCGTGTGCGTACCTCTTTATGGGTTGCTCTCTCCCTCACATTAGGCTGGGGCGCGGCGGTTTTCATGCAGTGGCAATTCCAAATCATCCCTGCTAGCAATGTGATGCTGAGCCGCGCTGAAGCCGTTGCCGCCCCCAAGTCGAGCGCACCGACGGTGCTAGACAACAAGCCGCAAGAGCCAAAAATCACCCTCAATGCACAGCTGTATTTGCTGGGGCAAGATGTTAGTTGTAGCGCGCCACTGCGTTCTGAGTTTGCGCCCAATGGTGAGGTGTGGCCCGCCAAATCTGGCTATATTGAGGGCTATAAGGTGGCCAATGGTGGCGGCGATGTCAAAATCGTGCTGGACAATAGCGCGAACCATAGCGATACCATGATTACGCTGATCGATCAGGGGCGGCACCAAGAAGTGCGCCATTTGCTGGTGAAGGCGCAGGAAAAATTCACGATAGAAAATTTGCTAGCCGCTAATTATGAAGTGCGGCAGCAGGTGCTAGGGATTAGCCAAAGTGCGAAATTAGCGTGCGAAAGCGAGCCCGTGAAGTCAGAATCCGTTAAATCCCCATCCCCCGCCGCTACAGTTGTGTCGCCTGCTAACACCGCTAGCGCCCCTACCAGCAACCCCGTCAGTAACTAGCGCAGGACGGGGCGCAGCTGGTTAAAAACCTCGCTTTAAAATTCTTCCCAATCCGATTCCACAGGTTTTGGCGCCGGCTTAGGTTTGTCATGCCGGATCGCTGGCGCTGCTTTTGCGGCAGGCCGTTTCACTGCGGTTGGTCGTGGGCGTGGTGCAGGGGGGCTGCTGGTTTGCAATTGGGGGTTATGCGAGAGTTTGAAAAAGCTCACGGCTTCGGTCAGCGTTTTCGATTGATCTAGCATGCTTTCCGCTGCGGCTGCCGCTTCTTCGACCAAGGCCGCATTTTGCGAAGTCATTTCATCCATTTGCGTAATCGCATCATTGACTTGCTCAATGCCTGCGCTTTGCTCTTGGCTAGCGGCAGTGATTTCGCTCATGATATCCGCCACTTGGCGCACCGAGGTGACGATTAATTCCATCGTTTGGCCAGCTTCATCGACTAACTTGCCGCCATCTTCCACACTTTCGACCGAATTGCTAATGAGTTGCTTGATTTCTTTCGCCGCGCTAGCAGAGCGTTGTGCGAGGCTGCGCACCTCTCCCGCCACTACCGCAAAACCGCGCCCTTGTTCACCCGCACGCGCCGCTTCGACGGCGGCATTCAAGGCCAAGATATTGGTTTGGAAGGCAATGCCGTCGATCACGCCGATAATATCGACGATCTTGCGCGAACTCTCTTTAATCGAAGCCATCGTTTCGACCACTTGCGACACCACTTGGCCGCCGCGCGCTGCGACCGACGACGCGGATAGCACTAATTGATTGGCTTGCCGTGCGTTGTCGGCATTTTGTTTGACGGTGGAAGTGAGCTCTTCCATCGAGCTGGCAGTTTCTTCCAGCGAACTCGATTGCGATTCGGTGCGTGCAGATAAATCTTGATTACCTGCGGCGATTTCATTTGAGGCGGTGGAAATAGTCTCGGCGCTGACGCGTACCTTGCCGACGGTGTTATCCAAGCTGTCATTCATTTCTTTCAGCGCTTGCAATAACTGACCCGTTTCATCGGTGCTCGTGACGCGGATATTGGTGGTCAAGTCGCCTTGGGCAACTCGTTTCGCCACTTTGACTGCTTGATTGAGTGGGATCGTAATCGCCCGCGTCAGCCACCACGAGAGGCCCGCTGCAATCAGTAAGGCTAAAACGCCCAGCCCTATCATCATTGCTTTAGATTGGTTAATCGCATTGCTCGACTCTTCGCCACCTTCATCTAATTCCTTGGCTTGAAAGTCGATCAGGGCATTGACTTCTTGCATCAAGTTATACAGTTTGGGCGTAGTGTCTTCATTCATTAACTTGGTTGCGGCCTCTTGGCTGTCTGCTTCTACCAGATCGGCAACTTGTTGGAATGAGGTGGCATAGGCGACGCGCGCTGCTTGTAACTTGATCAGCAGTTGTTTTTCTGCGGGCGTGTCGGCATTTTTATCCAGAAAGCTTAGTGCAGCATCCACTGCCTTTCTGTTTTTGTCGATTTGGGTGTAGGCGGCTACCCGTTTGGCTTTATCAGCGGTAATCACCAATGAAAATACACGAATAGCATTGTCTTGCGCTAGCGCTTCGATTCGCATCGCTGCTTGCGCGCTAGGCCAATCGGCTTTCGCTGTTTTCGTATTGATGTTGCCAATTTGCGTAAGACGGGCAATGGACAGAATGATAGTCAACAAAATTAAGATGACTAAAATACCAAAGCCAGCCAATAAGCGAGTACTGATTTTGAGATTGGATAAATTCATGAGCGCCTCATGTTGAGCAAATAGGGGCATTGATCGGTGCTAAGGCCGCTTCGCTAGACGCGGCCAAAGGCAACAAACATCTCTCACATAGCTTAAGACGCGAGCGTTTCGATCAGGCCCATTTCTGAACTCGACATCAATTTGTCAATATCGACCAAAATCAGCATGCGTTCATCAATGGTGCCGAGGCCGATCAGGTAGTTGGTATTAAAGGCGGTGCCCATTTCTGGTGCGGGTTTGACTTGTTCCGGGGAGAGCGTTGTTACATCGGAAACACTATCGACCACCATGCCCATGATGCGGCCACCGATATTGAGGATGATGACAACGGTGAATTGATCGTAAGTCGGGGTGCCGAGGTTGAATTTGATGCGCATATCGACAACAGGAATGATGATGCCGCGCAAATTGATGACGCCTTTGATGAATTCCGGCGCATTGGCAATGCGGGTGACGGCTTCATAGCCGCGAATTTCTTGCACTTTCAGGATGTCGATACCGTATTCTTCCTGCCCGAGGGTGAAGGCGAGAAACTCATGTCCGGCGATTTCCTTGCTGGAGCCTAGTTGTGCGTTGCTCGATGGGGAACCTGCGGGCTGTGCCATGATGATGTCCTTGTTAGTAAAAAACGGGATAGTTCTACTCAAAAACGCTGGCTTAAGTGCTTCGTGGCTCTGTATCGTATCGGATACAAGCCGTGTCAGGGATGTCTAGCAAGGTGGTAGCGGTAATAACACGCCCGGCAAATTGCTGACAATTCCTCTCGCGTTAAAAGAGTAGCAGAGTCTCCCCGATATTACGAGGCTCTGCATCAGGTTTTTGAAAAAATGCTGAGATTGACAAACAGCCATTGCCACCGCATTCATGTCGCTATTGCAATGGATGAAAAAACTTTTTATTCGTCAAGAAAGATGGAGCTTGGCCAATTTTTGTAAAAATGCTAAGCTATTCGGCATGCAGCTTTCCTCTACTTGAACGCCTGCACCTTCAGCGTATGCCATAACAGTCAACATCAAGCACAGCAGTAGCGTGCTGTCTTGCGATGTAGCCTGACGAATTGCATCCGCGGCCCATCATGGCAAACCTTTCGCTGGCCGATCTCCCGCTAGCATTTTCTAGCGCCATTCGTTTTCTTCCACAATATTTGCGTCAAGTGCAATGATTCAATCGCCGCAGACACCTGTCCCTCAAGCACGAATAGCCTGTCACTTTTTGTGGATGTGAGCGAATTGGCAAGATCTGGCAGTATGACTTCGGCGCAACAGTTTTATGTTGGTTTCTTGCGCTACTGAATTTACCGGCAGTATGCGAGTAATATAAGAGACGGCGGCGATGGCAAGAGCTGATAGCGCAAGCTAGCCATTGGTTGACGCCGCGACAACTGTATATTGCTGCGCCTAGCCGTGAATAATCAGTGAATAAATAAAAGGCGAGTGTTGCTAACTGCTTGCTGTATCTTGGCCTTGCTGCATGTATGTGCAGGCAAGGCTATTGGATTTTTTTGGATTTTCCCATGTCTGCCGAGTCTAATTCTGCTGTTTGTTCCCTCCCTCTCGCCCCAGCTGGCGATGCGCCACAATTGCGCGTTCATCGTATGGGGATCGATACCTATCAAGAAGCGGTGATTTTTTTGCGCCGCGATTGCCATGTTTGCCAGTCTGAAGGTTTTGCGGCGCAATCGCGCATCGCGCTATGGCATGGCAAAACTCGTGTGATTGCGACGCTCAATGTGGTTGATGCGCCTTTGTTAGCCATCGACCAAGCGGGCTTGTCGGAAGCCGCTTGGCGCGCACTGGGCGCTGACGAAGATGCGTTGATTACGGTGCAACATCCGGCACCGATTCATTCTTTTTCCTTGGTGCGAGGCAAAATCTTTGGCCAGTCTTTGGATGACAATGGCGTGCAAGAAATCATCTGCGATATTGTCGCTGGCAATTATTCCGATATCGAAATCGCTTGTTTTATCGCTGCTGTCGCCGGGCGGCGCACCAGTGCGCATGAAGCGATTGCGTTGACGCGGGCGATGGTCACGGTTGGCCAGCATTTACATTGGCCTGCCGAAATTATCGTCGATAAGCATTGCGTCGGCGGTTTGCCCGGCAATCGCACGACCTTGATCGTCGTGCCCATTTTAGCCGCGTGCGGCCTGACCATTCCCAAAACGTCTTCTCGTGCCATTACTTCTCCGGCGGGTACGGCCGACACCATGGAAACCTTGGCCCCGGTCACGCTCAATAGCGAGCAGATGCAGCAAGTGGTGGCGCAAGAAGGCGGCTGTATCGTCTGGGGTGGGGCGGTGAGCTTAAGCCCGGCCGACGATATTTTGATCCGCGTTGAACGGCCCTTGGGTTTGGATTCGGATGTGCAATTGGTGGCGTCGGTATTGTCGAAAAAGATTGCAGCAGGATCGACCCATGTCTTGATTGATATCCCGGTTGGCCCTAGCGCCAAGGTGCGCACGCAAGAAGCGGCGCGCGATTTGACTGATTTGCTGCAAGCGGTGGCGAATGCCATGGGTTTGCAATTGCGCGTCGTACAAAGTGATGGAAGTGGCCCGGTTGGACGCGGCATCGGCCCGGCGCTGGAAGCTTATGACGTATTAAGAGTGTTGCAAAATGAAGCGCAAGCACCGCAAGACCTGCGCCAGCGCGCCCTACGCTTAGCGGCCGATTTGCTGGAAATGGGACAGAAAGCCGAGCCGGGTCAAGGTTGGGCGATGGCTGAGCAATGCTTGGCAAGTGGGGCGGCGTGGCGCAAATTCCAAGCCATTTGCGCGGCGCAAGGAGGGATGCGCGTGCCGCCAGTGGCACCGTATCGCCAAGCCTTATTTGTGGCGCGGCCGGGCAAAGTGGTGGCGGTTGATAATCGGCGTTTGGCACGCATTGCTAAGTTGGCTGGTGCGCCTCAAGCACCCAGCGCTGGTTTGGAGTTTTTAAGTCCAATTGGCAGTATGGTGCAAGCGGGCCAACCGTGGTTGGTGATTCATGCTGAAAGTGTGGGGCAATTGCAATATGCATTGACCTATGCCCAAGAACAGACCGATTTGTTGAGTGTGGGGGACGTAGCGTGACGGCAAATACTTTGATCTTTTCATTGCCGGGCAATGAAGTGCTAGCAGATGATTTAGTGCGCTATGGTCAATGGCAACGTGGGCAATTGCAATATCGCCGCTTTCCTGATGGTGAATCGAATGTGCGCTTTCTGGATGACGTGGCCGGGCAGGATGTGGTGTTGGTGTGCAGTCTTGCGCAACCTGACGAAAAAATCATGCCCCTCTATTTTGCCGCCAGCATTGCGCGTGAATTGGGTGCGCGTTCGGTCGGCTTAGTGCTGCCCTATCTCGCATATATGCGGCAAGATGCGCGCTTTAACCCCGGCGAAGGCATTACTTCGGCCCATTTTGCGCGCTTGCTCTCTAAGGTTTGCAATTGGATGGTGACAGTTGATCCGCACTTGCATCGTCATCATGATTTGAGTGAGATCTACACCGTACCCACGCGGGTAGTGCAGGCTGCGCCAGAAATCGCAAAATGGGTCAGCGGTAATGTGAGTTTGCCGGTGTTGGTCGGGCCAGACGAAGAAAGTGGGCAATGGGTTGCTGCGGTAGCGCAGTTAGCAGGGTGTCCCTACACGGTGTTACGCAAGGTGCGGCATGGTGATCATGAGGTGGAGGTGTCGGTGCCAGACACCGATTTGTGGCAGGGCATGACACCGGTGCTGATCGACGATATCGCCTCGACCGCACGCACCATGATGGCCGCCAGCGCGCACTTGCACAAGGCTGGTATGAAGCCGCCCGTGTGTATTGCTGTGCATGCCTTATTTGCTGGCGATGCATACGCTAGCTTGCAAGCAGCGCATGTCGCGCAGATTGTCAGCTGTGATACGGTGTTGCATGAAAGTAATCAGATTGGCATGGCGGCAGCCTTGGTCGTCGGCATGCGTGAAATGTTGGCAGGCTAGCGTTAGTTTCAAGGCTAGGAGCGAAGGCTAAGTGTTTTCGCAATGCGCTGCTTGAGTTTTATCGACTTTAGCGATACAAGAGAGTTTGCTCGTCCTCTTCAAGAGGAGGTTGTCGCGAAAGATGCGCTCTGCAAGAGAGGGCGCGGATGGCATTCCAGCCGTTGGGTTGAGTCAGAAAGCGCATGAGGGAGTACAAAGCGTAATGCTTTGACGATAAATTGTAGAAGTGCCGGGAGATGTGTATGCATGGTATCCGGGTTCGCTTGAATGTCTTATTTGTCGTCATCGTGACCCTCGTGCTCACGATTTCCGGCGCGTATTCCCAATTCCAACTCAATCGCGAGTTGGAAGATCGCTATAGCCAACTGCGCTTAGGTGTCGTGACACGCCTGCAAACTTCACTGCCATCAGCGCTATGGGATTTAGATAAATCCAAAGTGACAGGCATCTTAGAAGCAGAAATGTTGCACCTCGACGTGTTAGCGATCCGCGTGTTTGATGCTAGCGTAGGCATGTTTGCCGGCAAAATGCGGGATGTGGATGGCAAGTTAGTGGCAATCCCACCACAGGCAAATGTGGCTATTATCGAAATTCTGGTACTCGATGTCATTCTCACCCTCGCTTTAACACTCAGCCTACACATGGTGTTTGAACCGCTGCGGCAATTGCGCGACGGTATGTTTGAGCTAGCCAATAGCGATACTGAAGAAGTGCAAGAACTGCCGACGCACACTAAAGATGAATTTGGTGAAGTGATTGAAGGCTTTAACCGCATTCAACGCAAGCTCAAATCCATCATTGAACACATCCGAAAAGCAGAAGAAGCGGCACAAAAATCACAGCAAGAAACGGTACAAGCCTATGAAGATTTGCGACAGGCGCAAAACTCTTTGTTGCAAGCAGAGCGCCTAGCTTCGCTCGGTGCGCTGGTGGCTGGGGTGGCACATGAAATCAATACTCCTGTCGGTATTACGCTGACAAGTGCCTCTGTGCTACATGACGCAACCGTTGCAATTCAGGCGACAGTAGCTGGTGGCGGCATAAAAAAATCTGATATCCTAAGCTATCTATCAACAGCAGGCGAAAGTAGTCGTTTGATTTTGAGTAACGCTGATAGAGCCGCTCATCTGATCCAAAGCTTTAAACAAATCGCCGTCGATCAAACCAGCGAAGCGCGGCGGCGCTTTGATCTGAAACAATATATAGAAGAAGTGATTTTGAGTTTAAGCCCACGTCTGCGGCAAACGCGGGTCAAAGTCGAGGTGGAATGCCCATTGGATTTGGCGATTGATAGTTACCCCGGCGCATTTGCGC
>JACPVY010000572.1 GCA_016197345.1 Burkholderiales bacterium | reverse complement strand
GGTATTGGCGCACGAGTTCAAGGCCGATGCCGCGTGAAGCGCCGATGATGAGTGCGGTGGGCATGTTGTTTTTCCTGAGAGTGGTGAGGTAGTTGTAATGGGTAAGATTCTGCGAGGGGGAGCGATTGCTCAGCGCTCACTTTGTTAGGCTGTCTCCAAACGTGTTGGGCGCAAGACTGCAAAAGGGACGCACTACTCCTCTCGCCCATTGTGAGGTCTTAGCGAAAAAGTAGTTTGTATTTTGTAGGGTGGGCAACTTGTTTGCCCACGTTTGTCAATCTCGTTCTCTGCCCCTCAGTTGATGTAATTCCAACTGCTGAACATTCGGAATTACATCAAAAAGAGGTGCTTTTTACGACGTTTCAAATCCGTGGCCAACAAGTTGCCCACCCTACTAGATGCGATTTACCTTTTGCGACACGCTTACGAGGAGCGGGACATACCTTGCGTCTGCATTCCATTTGGCAGCAGGTCACATCTAGTCCGTCCCCATATCACCTCGCCTTACGCCATTTCAATCGCCACAGCAGTCCCTTCACCGCCACCAATACACAGCGATGCTACGCCGCGTTTGCCGCCGGTGCGTTGTAGCGCGCCAATCAGGGACACGATGATGCGTGCGCCAGAAGCGCCGATTGGGTGACCCAGTGCGCAGGCGCCGCCGTGGATATTGATTTTGCTGTGATCAATGCCGAGGTCTTTCATCGCTGCCATCGGCACTACGGCAAAGGCTTCGTTGACTTCGAACAAATCGACATCAGCGGTGCTCCAGCCGACTTTTTTGTACAGTTTTTCAATCGAGCCGATAGGGGCGGTGGTGAACCAGCCTGGTTCTTGTGCGTGCGTCGCGTGGCCGAGTACGCGGGCGATGATTTTGCAGCCCAATTTGTTGGCGGTCGATTCGCGCATCATTACTAGCGCGGCAGCGCCGTCGTTGATGGAGGACGACGAAGCGGCGGTAATCGTGCCGTCTTTTTTGAAGGCCGCTTTGAGCGATGGGATTTTATCGAGTTTGGCTTTGACTGGGCCTTCGTCTTTGTCGATCACGACGTCGCCCGCGCGGCTGCTAACGGTGACAGGGGCGATTTCCCATTTGAAATAGCCTTCATTGGTCGCTTCTTGCGCTCGTTTTACTGATGCCATCGCAAATGCGTCTTGATCAGCGCGGCTAAAGCTGTATTTCGCAGCGCAATCTTCGCCGAAGGTGCCCATCGAACGGCCTGCGCCGTTGGGTTCGCGGGTGTAAGCATCTTCTAAGCCGTCATACATCATGTGATCAAACATCATGCCGTGGCCGATGCGGTAGCCACCGCGTGCTTTCGGGATCAAGTAAGGCGCATTGGTCATGGATTCCATGCCGCCAGCTACCACTACCTCGGTGCTGCCCGCCATCAAGCCATCCCAAGCGTAAATTGCTGCTTGCATCGCCGAACCGCACATTTTCGATAGCGTCACAGCGCCAGTCGAGAGTGGCAAACCTGCTTTAATCGCAGCCTGACGCGCTGGCGCCTGGCCTTGGCCTGCCATTAGGCAGTTGCCAAAATAAATGTGTTCGACCAGTTTTGGGTCTAAGCCTGCGCGCTCAACGGCAGCTTTGATCGCCACTGCGCCGAGATCGCTGGCGCTCAAACTGGCGAAATCGCCTTGAAATGCGCCCATAGGGGTGCGGGCGGCGCCGACGATAACGACTGGATCATTCATGGTACTGACTCCTTGATGGATGGAAAAAATGCGTGCGCTTTAGCTTCCTTTAGCTTCATTCCTAGCGTTGTGCTAGGTCGCTGTCTGCGCCGCTGGGTATAAATGGAAAAAGCGGACTTCTTGCGGATAAGGGAAAACATCTTCCACTTGCCCATACAAAATACGATCTTTCTTTTCTTGCCAAAACTTCGCCTCTAACAGCGGTGCGTGGTGCTTTAAAAAATATTTGCACCTTCATCAGGGTCGATTTCCCGCACCCATTCACGCCGACGAGCCCG
>JACPVY010000571.1 GCA_016197345.1 Burkholderiales bacterium | reverse complement strand
GCTGCCGTCTGGCCGCTGGTAGCTCATCACTTTCGGGATCGGCAATTTGCCTAGCGTGTCGTCAATCGCCGCTTGCAAACCTTGCTGCAAGGCGCTGCCTTTCGCGGTGTAGCTGGTGAAAAAGCTTTCGGCTTTGCCATCTTGCGCGCGTTCTAAATCCGCTACTTGCAAATGCGAAAACCCCATTGCTGCGAGTTTTTTGAGTAAGGGCGCACTGGCCTTGCCTTCGGCGTCTAGCGCGACGCTAACAGGCAATACTTTTTCACGGATTTGTTTGTCGGGCGAGGTGGCGCGCACATCGCTAATGCTGACCGCTAAGCGGCGTGGTGTGGCGAAGCTAGTGACAACCGCGCTATCGCCCAAAAAGTCACGCGTTTTCAAGCCATTGGCGATGCCGTTAGCAAACGCCGCAGCGATTTTCGCCAGCGCTTTGGGTGGGAGTTCTTCGGTAAATAATTCTACGAGCAGTGTTTGGTTCATGTTGGCAATCCATCTAATAGCCTCAGGTATAGCGCTAGCTAAACCTGAATGGCAAAGCGAGCTTTTTTATTGGGCGCAAATCGGGAAACCCAGCTTTTCACGCGATTCGTAATAGGCTTGTGCCACCATCCGCGACAAGGTACGTACACGGCCGATATAGCCAGCGCGCTCTGTCACCGAAATTGCGCCACGCGCATCTAACATATTGAAGCTATGCGAGGCTTTCATGATCATTTCGTAAGCAGGCAAGGTCAATTCCAAGCCCATCAAACGCTTCGCTTCGGATTCAAAATTATTGAATTGCGCGAACAATAACTCGGTATTGGCGTGCTCAAAGTTGTAGGTCGATTGCTCAACTTCGTTTTGATGGAAGACATCGCGATACAGCAATTTCTTGGTCTCGCCGTTCTCTTGCCACGTCGTCCACACCAAGTCATAGACGTTTTCAACGCCTTGCAAATACATTGCTAAACGTTCCAAACCATAGGTAATTTCGCCCAGCACTGGTTTGCAATCAAGGCCGCCGACTTGCTGGAAATAGGTGAATTGCGTCACTTCCATGCCGTTCAGCCACACTTCCCAGCCCAAGCCCCACGCGCCTAGCGTTGGGCTTTCCCAGTCGTCTTCCACAAAACGCACGTCGTTTTGTTGCAAATCAAGGCCCAGCGCTTGTAGCGAGCCTAAATATAGATCGAGGATATTTTGTGGGGCGGGTTTCAACACCACTTGATATTGGTAGTAGTGTTGTAAGCGATTCGGATTTTCGCCATAGCGCCCATCTTTCGGGCGGCGGGAAGGTTGGACGTAAGCTGCGCGCCAAGGTTCGGGGCCAACTGCGCGTAAGAAAGTGGCAGTGTGGAAAGTGCCGGCGCCGACTTCCATGTCATATGGTTGCAACAGTGCGCAGCCGTGACTGTCCCAATATTCTTGTAGCTTTAAAATAATTTGTTGAAAAGTGAGCATCTTGTTGTTTCTCTCGTCAGGCCAGCGCGCGCTAGCTTTTGCCATTTAGCCAAAAATATTGCATTCATTCGTGCATATTCATGCACACGATCTTGCGTTTTATGCTGCATTTTCTACGAACACAGGCAAGACACAGGCAAGAACAAGCATCACAAGTGTCGTAGATCGATTTACCAGAACCCTTGATTTTAACTTTTTTTAATGCTTTCAGGCGCCAAATTGCAGGATTGACTGAAAAATGTGCCAGCTCGGGCACTCACAATGTTGGCTAAAGCAGGCCCAAATCGACGGCCACCTTGCCTAGTAGCACTATCGCCGCGCGCAAACTGTTTCCCATTTAGCAGCGATTGTGCAAAAATGAATTTGATTCCATATGCGCTAGCTTGGCCCGAATCGCGAATTGCAACATCAGCAACGCCCTCCTCTGTTTATCCATCTGTGTTTGGGGAACCTCGAAACTGTTGCGAATGACCCATAGTGGCCTACGCATGAAGATTTTGAAGGTTCCCTTTTGCTTATCGGGAAAAAGGATGCACGCTTCACAGTTTTCGCAACACGCCGAGCGCCGCCTACAGCAATGCCTGATTGCGGCCGCACTCTTGCCGATCTGCCTATTAATTTTGGGAGTAGGTTTTGCCTTTGAGTTACGCCAGCTTGGCTTAGTCGGCCTGCTCTCCACCGCTTTTTCCGGAACGCTAGTTTGGTTCACGCTGCAAGCGCGGCGCGAGTGGCGCGCGGTAGCCTCACAATTACAGCAAAAACAACAACAGCAACACGCTGAATTCACCCAACAATTGCAACAGCAAGCTGATATCCATGCCCAGCAATTGGCACAACAATTAACGGAACAGCATGCACAACAAAAAATATTGCACGATGAGCAATTGAAAGAAAATTCGCTGCTGATCAGCCATTTAACTGAGCAAGTTCCCGGCGCGCTCTTTCAATTACGTCGTAACAGCGATGGCCAATGTGCGATGCCATACGCCTCACTCGCCATTCAAGAATTATTCGCCGTGTCACCCGACGCCATCTGTGACGATGCTAGCGCATTGCTAGAGCGTATCCACGCCGACGATTTAGCGCTATTCAAGCAAGACTTAAGCAATGCTGAGCATGCGCTAGAGCGCGATCTGCGCGTCAAACTTCCTGGTAATCTCGAAGGTTGGCGCACTTGTCATGCGCGTGCGCAGAGGGAGGAGGATGGCAGTTTGCTATGGCACGGCATTTTCATGGACATTACAGAGCGCCAGCAACAAGCAGAGGACATCAAACAAGCCAATGCCCGCGCCGATGCCGCCAGCCAAGCAAAAAGCGCCTACCTAGAAAACATGACGCACGAGATTCGCACGCCGATGAATATCATTCTCGGCATGAGCTATCTGACGATGGAAACAGAGCTTGCGCCAGTACAGCGCGATTACCTCGAAAACATTCGCATTTCTGCCGAACATTTACTTTCACTGATTAACGACATCCTTGATCTTTCGAAAATCGAAGCGGGGTTGCTCGAAGTGGAGACGATAGAGTTTGATCTGCACGACACCGTCGCCAAGTTGTGCAAGTTAATGCATAGCAAGATTACAGACAAAGGGCTGCGCTTTGAAACCCATATTGACAAAGCGACACCGCACAACCTACGTGGCGACCCGCTACGCGTCTCACAAGTGTTGATCAATTTCATTGCAAATGCCATCAAATTTACCCAACATGGCTCGATCAGCTTGCATATTCACTGCCAAGAACAAAGCGCAGACGCCGCGCTCTTAGCGTTTGAGGTGCGCGATACTGGCATCGGTATGACGGAAAAAGAATGCAGCCGGATGTTTCAACAGTTTCAACAAGCCGATGCCTCAATCAGCCGCAAATATGGCGGCACGGGCTTAGGTTTGGCAATTAGTAAGCAATTGGTCGAGTTGATG